>NZ_JAAALM010000383.1 GCF_009906395.1 Kineococcus indalonis | reverse complement strand
CGTCCCGGGTTCGGCGGTCGTCACGGGCTGCACCGTCAGCGCGGCGCTCCCCGCTGCGGGGGCCGTCACCCGCTCCCTGCGGGCCACCGGTGCGGCCTCGGCGCTCACCACCGTCCCCGCCGCGACGGCGAGGCAGGCGAGCGAGGCGGCGACGCTGGTCTTGAGGACGGTGGGAAGAGCAGGCACGGCGGGGCTCCCGGGGATCTCGGCGACCCCCTGGTGATCGGCACGCCCGCGGGCGCACCTGGAGCCCCCGGGCCGCCCGGTGGCGCAGGACCACCCGGACGCCGCCGGCGCCCGGGCGCGCTCCACGGGCGGTGAGCGCCCCGCCCCGCACGGCGCGCCGCGCGCTCGGCCGGACGGGTGAGCCGTCAGGTGCCCCGCTGCTCGCGCCGTGAGCGCGGTTCGGCGAGGTGGGTGCTCAGGGCGATCCCGGCCAGCAGCCACACCAGCGCGTTGGGCAGCGGGTAGGGCACCGGGCTGAGCATGATGGCGGTGAACCAGACGGCGCTGGCCCCGATCGAGACCACGTGCCAGCCCTCCAGGTCTCCGGGCGTCCCGCGGCGGCGCAGGGCCGCCGTCCCCAGGCCGAGCGCGATGCACCCGACGAACGCGGCCGCGCCGGGCAGGCCGAGCTCCGCGGCCCGCCCCAGCACCACGTTGTGCACCTCGATGGTGACGTTCGTCACCGGGTAGTCCTCGGCCTGGCGCACGTAGTCCGTGGACACGTCCAGGAAGCGGACCCAGCCCACACCGGTCAGGGGGTGCTGCTCGACGATGCGCAGCGCGGCGGCGTTGGTGTTCTGCCGGTCGTTCACCGAGCGCACCGTGCCCGCCCGCTCGGTGACGCTCTCGGACAGGCCCGGCACCACCGCCAGCAGCAGCACGACACCGGCGACGAGGCCGGCGAGCACCACGGGCAGCTTCCGGCGCAGCCCCGGCACGGCGAGCATGCCCAGGACGACGCCCAGCGCCGCGCCGAGCCACACCGAGCGGGTCAGGGTGAGCAGCACGGCGAAGGCCGTGAGGGCGGCCGTCAGCAGCGAGACGGCCCGCCACCAGCCGCGGAAGCGGGTGGCGGCGAACCCCGCGGCCATGCCGCACATCGCGCACGCCATGCCCATCGCCTCCGAGCCCACGAAGGGGCCGCGCGCCCGGCCGAACTGGATGCCGACGCTCTCGTCCACGACGTACCGCGGGACGACGATCCAGCGGGGCCCGACCATCTCCCCGAAGGCCGTGACCCCCAGGTACAGCCCCAGCAGCACCAGGGTCCTCAGCAGCAGGTCCCGCCGGCGCTCGGTGTCGAAGACGACCGGGCCGAGGCAGAAGAGGAAGAACGGCACGACCAGCCGGTCCAGCAGGGCGAACAGGCCCAGCGGCGTGGTCAGGGTGCCGGCGAAGAGGGCCGAGAGCAGCGCGAGCCCCAGCAGGGCCGCCATCGCCGCGTGCACGGGGCGCCAGCGCAGCCGGTGGCGCGCCCACGGGCGGTGGTCCAGCAGGAGCAGGAGCGCACCCGCCCCGAAGAACGCCCGGTCCGGTCCGACGGGCAGGGGCAGGCCCAGGTGCTCGGTCTGCCCGGAGAAGACGTTGAGGACGAGGGCGGCCAGGAAGCACCAGACGTAGGCGGGCTGGCGCGCCGTCCCGCCCACGCCCGTGCTCGTCCGCGCCCCGGCGCCCGGGCCGGTCGCGGTGGGCGCCGGGTGGGGCGCGCTCACCGCGGCAGCGAGTGCTGGCCGGAGGCCCCGCGCGCCCCGCCGTCCACCCGCTGCCCGTCCCGGCCCTCCGGCAGTGCGACGGTCGCCGGGCCCGCGGCGGCGCGGCGGCGCTCCCGCCAGGTCGCCAGCACCAGGGCCAGCACGAGGCCGAGGCCGGCGCCCGCGAGCCCGTAGCGCTGCAGGGAGCTGCTGCCGTCGTCGTCGACCACCTGCGCGGGGGCGACGACCCGCAGCCCGGAGGCGGCCGGGGTGTAGGTCACGGCGTTCTCGTAGCGCTGCCCCACCGCGTCCTGCTGGACCTGGAGCACGTCCAGCTGCGCCTGCGCCTGGGCCAGCTGGTCGCGGGCGGCGGCGACGTCGGCCTCGACGGGCTCGGGGTCGCCCGCGGCGGCGCCCAGGCGGCTCTGCGCCTCCGAGACGGCCGCCTGCTGGGCCGCCACCCGCGTCGCCAGGTCGGTGTACTCGCCGAGCAGGGCCTCCGGGCCGCGGCTGGTGGAGGCGTTGACGTCGTCCACGAGGCCCTGCGAGACGACCCGGGCCGCCTCCTGCGCGGCCTGCGCCGAGGTCGCCCGCACCTGCACGCTGATGACGCTGGACTCCGGCACGGGCGAGGCGCTGACGCCGGTCACCTCGCCGGCGGCGGTGCCGAGGGTGGAGCGCAGCGCGCCGCGCGCCTGCTCGTCGTTGACGTAGCGGGCGAGGTCGGAGGCGAGCTGCTGGGAGGCCAGCGAGTAGCCGGCGACGATGCGCGCGTCCAGGCTCTCGCTGCCCACCGAGACGCGCGCCTCGCCGGTGTAGGTGGTGGGCAGGGAGAGGGCGACACCCGCCCCGGCGAGCCCGCCGGCGAGGACGAGGGCGACCGCGCTCCTCCAGCGGTGCCGCAGCGCCTGCAGCGGTGGCCGCGGCGCGGGGGCGTCGTCGGTGCGCGGTCCGGCGTGTGGGGTGGCTGGATCCATGGGCTGCTCCATCCCTGCGGGTCGGGTCGGGGACACGTCGTCGGATCGCGACAGACAGTACGCGTTCTAGAGCGCCGGGTGGTGCGTCAGGAGCGCAGGGCCCGCACGACGCGTGCGGGCGCCCCGGCCACCAGCACCCCCTCGGGAACCTCCCCGCGCACGACGGAACCGGCCGCGACCACGGAACCGGCGCCGATGCGCGCGCCGCGCAGCACGGTGCTGCCCGCGCCGATCCACACGTCCGGACCGATCACGACGGGGCTGGTGCGGTACCGGCCCCGGTCGGCCCCGAGGGGTTCGAAGACGTGGTCCTCGTCGTGCACGGAGACGCGTTCCCCGAAGCGGCAGCGGTCGCCGACCGTCAGCCCGCTGTGGACGGACACGTAGCAACCCACGTTCACGAAGACGTCCGCTCCCCAGTCGACGTCGGCGTGGAACACGCCGTGGAAGTCCCCGGCGATCGTGACGCCGGGACCGCGGTGGAAGCGCACGCCGGGCCCGAGCTCCAGCTGCACGCGCGGTCCCAGCGCCAGGGGGTTCCCGGCGAGGCGGGGTTGCACGGCCAGGGCCGCCAGGTAACGG
This sequence comes from Kineococcus indalonis, assembly GCF_009906395.1. Lineage (GTDB taxonomy): Bacteria > Actinomycetota > Actinomycetes > Actinomycetales > Kineococcaceae > Kineococcus > Kineococcus indalonis. The sequence goes on along the minus strand of NZ_JAAALM010000383.1, from coordinate 711 downwards.
GCCCGGGAGCGCGCCCGGTGCACGAGTTCACGCCCCCGGTCGTAACCGGTGCGGGGCGGGGGCACCGGCGTCGAGCCCGGCGTCGAGCCCGCCGAGTTCGTCGTCGCGTTCGTCGTCGCGGGGTCCATGGGCGGCATCCTGGCAGCTCCCTGCTGTCCTGTGACCGATCACTTGCGGTGAACACGGGCGGTGGGCTGGAATTCGGTTGATCGCTCCACTGCGCGATCTTCGGTTGTAACGCGCAGCGACCGCGGTGAGATATTGTGGGTTCAGATGATCAATTGATCATGGATTGTCACCGTGGGTTCACCTCTTCACTCGGGTGGCCCAGCTGTGCCTCACCTGCTCCGCAGGGACGTGACCGTGCGTGACGGACACGCCTTGCGCCGAACGGGTGAACGGCAGTGCTGGGGTGGAGAGCCACGGTGTGACGCACGGTAGTGGATCGCCCTGATCGGCTGCGCCGATCAGGTGACCTCGTGCTGCTCCGGCTCCGACGAGCATCAAGCCGGTGCGGCAGGTGGGCCGATCCAGGGGGGGCTTCCGCAGACGATTCACCTCCCCCCCTTGGAGACTTCGATGAACACGATCTTCCAGCCCCTGAAGAAGGTGGCCACGGCCTGCGCCGCGGCCGCCGTCCTCGCGACCACGGTCGTGTGCGCCCAGGCCTCCCCCGCCTCCGCCACCACCGCGGCCACGACCGCGGGAACC
>NZ_JAAALM010000382.1 GCF_009906395.1 Kineococcus indalonis | reverse complement strand
CGTCGGGGCTCGTGGTGGCCGTGGACGGGCCCTCCGGCTCCGGCAAGTCCAGCGTCAGCCGCGCGGCCGCGCGCGCCCTGGGCGTGGCCTTCCTGGACACCGGTGCCATGTACCGCGCGGTGACGTGGTCGGCGCTGCGCACCGGCGTGGACCTGGCCGACCCGGCCGCGGTGGCCGCGCACGTGCGCACGGTGGCGCTGTCGGTGGGCACCGACCCGCAGCGCCCCACGATCGCGGTCGTGGGCGCCGACGGCGCCGAGACCGACCTGACCGCGCAGGTGCGCGGCCCGGAGGTGACCGGCGCGGTCAGCGCGGTGGCCGCCGTGCCGGCGGTGCGCTCGGACCTGGTGCTGCGCCAGCGGGCCCTGATCGAGTCCGCCTGCGCCGCCCCCGCGCCCGGCGCGCGCCCCGGCGTGGTCGCCGAGGGGCGCGACATCACCACGGTCGTGGCCCCGGACGCCGACGTGCGGGTGCTGCTGACGGCCGACGAGCGGGTGCGCCTGGCCCGGCGCGCGCAGCAGGACCTCGGCAGCGCCGACGCCGACGCCGTGGAGGCGGTGCGCCGCTCGGTCTCCGAGCGCGACCGCGTCGACGCGCGCACCACCGCCTTCACCGCCGCCGCCGACGGCGTGGTGACCCTGGACTCCACGCATCTGGACTTCGAGGGCACCGTCGCGGCCCTGCTGGAGCTGGTGCGCCGCGCCGCGGGGGCGCGCCCGTGAGCGGGGCCGCGCAGGAGGTCGCCGTCCCGCGCGCGGGCAGGCCGCAGGCGTGGACGAAGGCGCTGGGCGGGTTCCTGGCGCACGTGGTGTGGAACGCCAGGGTCCACGGCGCGCAGAACGTGCCGGCCACCGGCCCGGTGCTGCTGGCCTCCAACCACGCCTCCCTGACGGACGGGCCGCTGCTGTTCGGGGTGGCCCCGCGCGACGTGGCCTTCCTCGTCAAGAAGGAGATGTTCGGCGGACCCGTCGGCTGGGCGCTGCTGCGCGCCGGGCAGATCCCCATCGACCGCAGCCACGGCGACCGCGACGCGCTGCAGACGGTGCTGCGCGTGCTGGCCGAGGGCGGCGCCGCCGGCGTGTTCCCCGAGGGCACCCGCGGGCGCGGGGACGCCGCCTCGGTGCGCTCGGGCATCGCGTGGATCGCGCTGCAGTCCGGCGCGCCCGTGGTGCCGGTGGCGTGCCTGGGCGCGCACCGGCCCGGGGAGCGCAACCGCACCGCCCCGCCGCCGCGGCGCGCGCTGCACTACTGCTTCGGTGAGCCGTTCACCGTGGTGAAGGAACCCGGGGTGCCCGGCCGCCGGGCCCTGGCCGCGGCCGTGGACCAGGTCCGCGACCGGCTCTCCGCGCACGTGCTGGAGAGCATGCGCCGCACCGGCACCCCCCTGCCCGACGACCTGGACGCCGACGAGCTGGGGCTCGGCGACATGGCGTCCGACGACGTACCCGGAGGCCCGCGGTGAGCACGACCGACACCCCTGACGAGCACCAGCACGACCCGCAGCACGAGGCGGGCGTGGAGAACGCGCTGCGCGCGGGCCTGGAGGACTACGACCTCTCGCCCGAGGACGTGGCGCTGCTGGAGTCCGGCGGCCCCGGCGGCCCCGAGGAGCGCCCGGACGGCCCGCTGCCGGTGCTGGCCGTGGTGGGCCGGCCCAACGTGGGCAAGTCCACGCTGGTCAACCGGATCATCGGCCGCCGCGAGGCGGTCGTGGAGGACGTGCCCGGCGTGACCCGCGACCGGGTCTCCTACCCGGCGAACTGGGCCGGGCGCGACTTCACCCTCGTCGACACCGGCGGCTGGGAGCGCAAGGTCGAGGGCCTGGACCTCGCCGTGGCCGAGCAGGCCGAGATCGCCATCGACCTGGCGGACGCGGTGGTCTTCGTCGTGGACGCCACCGTGGGGGCCACCGCCTCCGACGAGCAGGTCGTGCGGCTGCTGCGCCGCTCGGGCAAGCCGGTGGTCCTGGTGGCCAACAAGGTCGACGGCCCGCGCCAGGAGGCCGACGCCACCGAGCTGTGGTCCCTGGGCCTGGGGGAGCCGTACCCCGTCTCCGCGCTGCACGGGCGCGGCACCGGCGACGCGCTGGACGCCGCGGTGCGCCTGCTGCCGGAGGTCTCCGCGGTCGGCGGCGGGCTGCTGCCCGAGGGCGGCCCGCGGCGCGTGGCGCTGCTGGGGCGGCCCAACGTCGGCAAGTCCAGCCTGCTGAACCGGCTCGCCGGTTCCGAGCGGGTCGTGGTCCACCCCACCGCGGGCACCACCCGCGACCCGGTGGACGAGCTGATCGAGCTGGGCGGGCGCACCTGGCGCTTCGTGGACACCGCCGGCATCCGCCGCCGCGTGCACCTGACCCGCGGGGCGGACTTCTACGCCTCCCTGCGCACCCAGGCCGCGCTGGAGAAGGCGGAGGTGGCCGTGGTGCTGCTGGACGCCAGCGAGCCGATCACCGAGCAGGACATCCGCATCGTCTCCACGGTGGTGGAGTCCGGCCGCGCGCTGGTCATCGGCTACAACAAGTGGGACCTGACGGACGAGGAGCGCCGCCACTACCTCGAGCGCGAGATCGAGAAGGAGCTCGTGCAGATCCCGTGGGCGCCGCGGGTGAACGTCTCGGCGCTGACCGGCCGGCACGTCGACAAGCTCGTGCCGGCCCTGGACACCGCCCTGGAGTCGTGGGACACCCGCGTGCCCACCGGGCGCCTGAACAGCTTCCTGGGCCAGGTCGTGGCCGCGCAGCCGCACCCCGTGCGCGGCGGCAAGCAGCCGCGCATCCTCTTCGGCACCCAGGCCTCCACGCGCCCGCCGCGCTTCGTGGTCTTCGCCAGCGGCTTCCTGGAGGCCGGCTACCGCCGCTTCCTGGAGCGCCGGCTGCGCGAGGAGTTCGGCTTCACGGGCACGCCGATCGAGCTGAGCGTGCGGGTGCGGGAGAAGCGCAAGAGGTGATGTAAGGTTGTCACCGGTTCGCCCCCCGGGAACGGGGTTCGGGCCATCGGGCTGTGGCGCAGCTTGGTAGCGCACTTGACTGGGGGTCAAGGGGTCGCAGGTTCAAATCCTGTCAGCCCGACCGGCGTTCGCGCAGGTCAGAGCGGGTGTTCGTCCCACGGGGCGGGCACCCGTTCGTCGTTCCCGGGTGTTCTCGGCGGGCGGGGTCCTGCCCACGTCGTCGGCGCCCTGCCGCCCCGGGCGCACCCGGGCGCGCGGCGCGCCGGCGCTGGTTAGCGTCGAGGCGTGCAGCGTCCCCGCCCCCGTCGCCCGACCGCGCGGCGGGGGCGGCGGTGAGCCGGACGTTCCGCTCCCTGCAGCACCGCGACTACCGCTGGTGGGCCGCGGGGGCGCTGGTGAGCAACACCGGCACCTGGATGCAGCGCATCGCCCAGGACTGGCTGGCGGTGCAGGTCCTGCCGGGGGCGTCGGGCACCGCCGGCGGGCTCACCACGGCGCTGCAGTTCGCCCCGGTGCTGCTGCTGGCGCCCGTGGCCGGCGCGGTGGCCGACCGGTTCTCCCGGCGCAGGGTGCTCGTGGCGACGCAGGTGGCCACGGGGTCGCTGGCGGCGGGGATGGGCCTGCTGGTGCTCTCGGGGCAGGCGGTGCTGGGGCACCTGTACGTCTTCGCGGCGCTGCTCGGGCTCGCCTCCGCCCTCGACGGGCCCGCCCGGCTGACGATCGCCGGGCAGCTCGTGCCCGAGCGGGACCTGCCCAACGCGGTCGCGCTGAACGCCGCCTCGTTCAACGTGGCGAGGATGGCCGGTCCGGCGCTCGCCGGCCTGCTCATCGCCGCGGTGGGCGCCGGGCCGGTGTTCCTGCTCAACGCCCTCAGCTTCGCGGCCGCCCTGGCGGGGTTGCGCGCCGTGCGCCACGTCGACGCGGTCGACGCCGCCGAGCGCGCCGCGGCCCGCGCCGCCGGCCGCCCGGCCGGGTCGCTGCGCGAGGGGGTGCGGCACGTGCGCGCGCGGCCGGAGCTGGTCGTGGTC
>NZ_JAAALM010000381.1 GCF_009906395.1 Kineococcus indalonis | reverse complement strand
CCGTAGCGGTTGTAGGCGGCGCGGTGCCCAAGGACGTCACGGTGTGGGAGTTCTCCGACCACTCCGGCGGCGCCGCCCACCAGTTCGAGCGGCAGCTGCGCTTCCTGGCCGGGCTGTGGCGGGAGCGCGCTTGACGACGCCGCAGGACCTGCCCGGCGAGGACGAGCCCTGGGCCCTGTCCCTGGTCGCCCGCGTCGAGCGCGACCCCGCGCCCGCGCACACCGACGTGCTGGTGGCCGCCGCCCGCGCGGTGGTGCTGCTGCTGACCGACGAGCGCACCACCGCGCCGGGCGGGGAGTTCCACGACGCGGTGGCCGCCTGGCGCGGCCGGCGCATCCGCAAGATCACCCGCAGGGCGCGCGGGGCGCGCTGGGGGCGCACCGCGCAGCTGCCGCACGTGGAGGCGCGCTGCGGCGACGCCGCGGTGCGGGCCTTCGCCCCGCACCCGCGCGAGGAGGTGCCGGCGCTGCTGGGGCCGCTGCAGGTCGGCGGGCTGGACCTGGCCGACCCGGAGGGGTTCCGGGTGCCGCCGCCCGCGCCGGGCCTGCTGACGGTCCGGCTGTGCCCGGACGTGCGGATGACGACGGGCAAGGCCGCCGCGCAGGTCGGGCACGCCGCGCAGCTGGCCTGGGAGCAGCTGCCCGCGGCGCTCACCGGGCCGTGGGCGGCGGGCGGCTTCGGCGTGCGCGTGCTCACCGGGGCCCCGGTGCTGCCGGTGGGCGGGCGCGTCGACGTGCGCGACGGCGGGTTCACCGAGGTGCCGCCGGGCACGGTGACGGCGAGCGCGGGTTTCGAGGGCTGAGGCCCGGCGCGGCGGGAGCCGAGCGCTCTCACCGGCAGTGAGAAACACAGCACCCAGCGCAGCGTTCCCGGGGTTTTCTCACGCTGGGTGCACCTGCGGCGCCGGAGCGGGGCGGCAGCCGTGGACCACACCTGGCAGCCTCCTGCCACGTGGCGCCGCGCACCGGTGAACCGCGCCGAGCGCCGGGCTAGCTTCCGCTCGGCGACCACCACCCGGCGGTGTCGCCGCCCTGCTCGAGCGACGTGGTGGAGCGTGCGATGGACAGCGTGAGGACAGGACCGGGCGGACCCGGTGGACCGGGCGGACCCGGCGCGACGGGCGCGCGGGCGCCCGGGCCCGCGCTGCCGCAGCAGGGCGGCGCGAGCAGCCCGGCGACCCCGGCGGACCCGGTCGCCGCGACGGCTCCGGCGGGCCCGGGCGCCGCGACGGTGGCTGCGACGGTGGCCGTCGTCGTGTGCACCTACACCGACGCGCGGTGGGACCTGCTGTGCCGGGCCGTGGACTCCGTGCAGCGCCAGAGCGTGCGGCCGCGCCAGCTCGTGGTCTGCGTGGACCACAACCCCGCCCTGGCCCGGCGCTGCCGGGAGCGCTGGCCCGAGGAGGGGCAGCACGGCCCCGTGCGGGTGCAGGTCCTGGAGAACCGCTACGCCGGCCGCCTGGGGTCGGCGCGCAACACCGCCGTGGAGGCCGTGGACGCCGACGTGGTGGCGTTCCTCGACGACGACGCCGCGGCCGCCCCCACCTGGCTGGCGACCCTGCTGCGGGTGTACCGCGAGGACCCGGCGGCGGTGGCGGTGGGCGGCGCGCCGCTGCCGGTGCTGGAGGAGCCGCTGCCGGCCTGGTTCCCGGCCGAGTTCCACTGGGTGTTCGGGTGCCACTACCGCGGGCTGCCCACCCGCCGCGCCCCGGTGCGCCACCTGATCGGGGCGAACATGTCGGCCCGCACCGACGCGGTGCGCCGCGTGCGCGGCTTCCACGCCGACGACCACGACGACATGGACCTCTCCCACCGCATCGCCGCCGCCTACGGCGCCCGCGCCGTGCTGTACGAACCGCGCGCGCAGGTGCACCACTTCGTGCCCGGGCACCGGGTCAGCTGGGCGTACTTCTGGCGGCGCTGCTACGTGGTGAACCGCGAGAAGGTCCGCGCGCTGCGCGACCTGGGCGACGCCGGGAACCTCACCGCGGAGCTGGAGTTCGTCGCCGGCGCCGCCCGCACCGTGCTGAGCGGGCTCGCGCTGGCGCTGCGCGGGCAGCCCCAGCGGCTGGCGCCCAGCGCCGCGATGGTGGCCGGGATCGCCCTGGCGGGCGCGGGCAACGTGCACGGGCGCGCGGCGATGCTGCTGGGTCGCACCGCGCCGGCGCGCACGCGGGGGCTGCGGGCGGCATGACGACCAACCTGGTGGTCGGTTCGGGCCCGGCCGCGGTGGGCGTGGCGCTGCGCCTGCTGGCGCAGGGCGACCAGCGGGTCACCCTGGTCGACCTCGGCGGCACCCTGGAGGAGGCCCACCGCGACGCCGCGCAGCGCATGGGCCGCACCGGCACGGCCGGCTGGGACGCCGGCGACGTGGACCTCGTCAGCGTGCAGCCCGTGGCGCAGGACGGCGGCCGGCTGCCGCAGAAGCGCAGCTTCGGCTCGGACTACCCCTTCCGCGACCTCGGCCAGCTCGCCGGCGTCAGCGCGACGGGCGGCGGCAACCGCTCGGTGGTCTCCTCCGCCTACGGGGGTTTCTCCACCGTGTGGGGTGCGCAGGCGATGCCGTTCTCGCGCAGCACGTTCCAGCGCTGGCCGTTCGGGTGGGCCGACATGGAGGCGCACTACCGCGCGGTCCTGGGGGAGGTCCCCCTGGCCGCCGAGGAGGACGACCTCGCCGAGCTGTTCCCGCTGCTGGGGCCCGCGCGCCCGCTGCCGCCGCTGTCCGAGCGCACCCGGCGGGTGCTGGCCGGCTACGAGCGCCACCGCAGCGCCCTGCGCCGCCGCGGCGTCGTCGTGGGCCGCGCCCGCCTGGCGATGCGCCCGGCGGAGTGCACCTCCTGCGGGTTGTGCATGACCGGGTGCCCCTACGGCCTGGTCTACTCCGCCTCGCAGAGCGTCGACCGGTGGCGCCGGCGGGGCGCGCTGACCTACCGCGGCGGCCTGCTGGCCCACCGGGTCTCGCAGCGCGGGGAGCAGGCGCACGTCCTGGCCCGGGAGGTGGGCACCGGGCGCGACGTGGAGCTGCGGGCGGACCGGGTGTTCCTGGCGTGCGGCGGGATCGGCACGACCCGCCTGGTGCTCGCCTCGATGAGCGCCCCCCCGGCCGAGCTGCGCATGGCGGAGTCGGTGCAGTTCACGATGCCCTTCCTGTCGCGCTCGGCGGTGGGCGACCCCCGCCGGGCCGCGGTGCCCGGGTTCACGCTGAACCAGTTCAACGTCCTGGTGGACCTCGGCGACGAGGGGTACGACACCTCGCAGGTGCACTGCTACCCCTACAACCCCGCCGTGCTCGGCGCCCTGCCCGCCGCCCTGCGCCACCGCGCGGCCGACCCGCTGACCTCCCGGCTGCTGCGCCGGCTGACCGTCGGCCTGGGGTACCTGCCCTCGTGGGCCTCGCCGGGCGTGCGGGTGGCGGCCGCGCCGCGCACGCCCGGCGCGCTGCCGGCGGTGACCGTCTCCAGCACCGGCCCGGACGGCTCGGAGGCGTTCTCCCGGGTGGTGCGCGAACTGGTGCGCGCCGCCCCGCGGCTGGACCTGTGGCCGGTGCTGCCCGCGGCGCGCCTGTCGGCCGCGGCCAAGAGCTACCACTTCGGCGCCAGCTTCCCGCACGCCGCGAGCGCCTCGGCCACGACCACGGACCGCCTGGGCCGCCTGCCGGACTGGGACCGGGTGCACCTGGTGGACGGCTCCGTGCTGCCCTCGGTGCCCTCGACCACGTTCACGCTGACCGTCATGGCCAACGCGCACCGCATCGCCGACGAGGTGCTGCGCCGGCCGGGCGCGCGCGCGTCGGGCCAGTCCGGCGACCTGGCCGCGCTGCCCTGACGGTCCTCCTCGGGCCGGTGCTGCGGGGTCGTTGACGCCCCTCCCCACGAGTGGTTACTTTCCGTCAGTGGCGAGATACTCGTCGTAGTCTCCTCTCGGGGGGTGCGACGTCGCACCCCCCGACGCCCCGGAAGGACCCCCCGTGAAG
>NZ_JAAALM010000380.1 GCF_009906395.1 Kineococcus indalonis | reverse complement strand
GTCCGGCCCCACCCGAGAGGAGCGCGCGGTGCCCCGCACCCTGCTCGTCGTCCCCACCGGCCACGGCGCCGGCCTGACCTCCACCTGCCTGGGCCTGCTGCGCGCCCTGGACGCGCGCGGCGTGGCCGTGGGCTTCCACAAGCCGCTGGCGCAGCCCGGCCGCGGCGGCACCGACCGCTCCGTCGCCCTGGCGCGGCTGACCGCCAACCTCGCCGTCGCCGACCCCATCCCCGCCGCGCGCGTCGTGGAGCGCCTCAGCCGCGGCGAGGTCGACGACCTCATGGAGGAGGTCGTCGCCGCCGCCGAGGGCGTGCTCGCCGCCCACGACGTCGTCGTCGTCGAGGGCCTGGCGCCCTCGGCCGACCAGGTCTTCTCCGGGCGGGTGAACACCGCCCTGGCCACCGCCCTGGACGCCGACGTGCTCCTCGTCGGCTCCGCGGGCCCCGACGGCACCGACCCCGGCGCGCCCGAGCGCATCGCCGAGGACATGGCCGTCACCGCCGGCACCTACCGGGCCGGGGAGGCGCTGCGCGTGGTCGGCGCCGTCGTCTCGCGCTGGCCCGTGCCGCAGGACCCCGAGGTCGCCGTGGCCCGCGTCGCCGCGCTGCGCGAGGCCCTGGGGCGCCACGGCGTGCCGCTGGTGGCCGCCGTGCCGTACCGCACGGACCTGACCTGGCCGCGGGTGCGCGACCTGGTGCGCGCCCTGGACGTGGACGTCGTCACCCACGGCGACCAGCAGCGGCGCGTGAAGGAGGTCGTCGTCGCCGCCCAGGCGGTGCCCGGGATGCTGCCGCTGCTGCGCGAGGGCCGCCTGATCCTCGTGCCCGGCGACCGGCACGACGTCGTCATGGCCACCTGCCTGGCCGCGCTCAACGGCACCCGCCTGGCCGGGCTGCTGCTGACGGCGGGCGTGGGCATGGACGAGCGCGTCGCCGAGCTGACCCACGCCGCCGCCGCCACCGGCCTGCCGATCCTGCGCACGCCCCGCAGCACCTACGCCACCGCCACCGCGGTCAACCGCCTGGACCCCGACGTGCCCGCCGACGACGCCGAGCGCGCCCACGCGGTGACCACCACCGTCGCCGAGGCGCTGGACCCCGCCTGGCTGGCGGGGCTGCCCACCGCCGCGCACACCAAGCGCCTCTCGCCGGCGGCGTTCCGGCGCCGGCTGACCACCCTGGCCGCCGAGCGGCTGCAGCGCATCGTGCTGCCCGAGGGCACCGAGCCGCGCACCGTGCAGGCCGCGGCGCTGTGCGCGCAGCGCGGCATCGCGCGCCCGGTGCTGCTCGGCGCGCCCGAGCAGGTCGCCTCGGTGGCCGCCGGGCTGGGGCTGGCGCTGCCCGAGGGGGTGGAGGTGCTGGACCCGGCCTCCCTGGTGGAGCGCTACGTCGACGTGCTCGTGCAGGCCCGCAAGCACAAGGGGATGCAGCCGGACGTGGCGCGCGACTCGCTGGCGGACCCCGTCTGGCTGGGCACCACGATGCTCAAGGCCGGCGACGTGGACGGCCTGGTGGCCGGGGCGGTGCACACCACCGCCGCCACCGTGCGCCCCGCGCTGCAGGTCATCCGCACCAAGCCCGGCGCGAAGCTGGTCTCCAGCGTGTTCTTCATGTGCCTGCCCGACGACGTCGTCATCTACGGCGACTGCGCGGTCAACCCCGACCCGGACGCGGAGGAGCTGGCCGACATCGCGCTGCAGTCGGCGGCCTCGGCGCGCGCCTTCGGCATCGAGCCGCGGGTGGCGATGATCAGCTTCTCCACCGGCTCCTCCGGCGCCGGCGCGCAGGTCGACAAGGTCGCCGAGGCCACCCGCATCGCCAGGGAGCGCGAGCCGGACCTCGTCATCGACGGGCCGCTGCAGTACGACGCGGCCGCGGTGGCCTCGGTGGCGGCCGCCAAGGCGCCCGGCTCGCCGGTGGCCGGGCGCGCCACGGTGTTCGTCTTCCCCGACCTGAACACGGGCAACACGACGTACAAGGCGGTGCAGCGCAACGCCGGCGTGGTCTCGGTGGGGCCGATGCTGCAGGGCCTGGCCAAGCCGGTGAACGACCTCTCGCGCGGGGCGCTGGTCGACGACATCGTGTACACGATCGCGCTGACGGCCGTGCAGGCCTCCCGCGGCTGACCCCCGCGCTGATCACCGGGGAATCGCCGCGGGGGCGGGCCTGTTAGGCTGAGTGCGACGGTTCGATGCCGTCCACTCAGCGGGCGAGCCGCCCGCGAGGTCGCTCGAGTCTCATCCCTCAGCTTCTGCGCGCAGCACCGTGCGCGCCCGCGCCTGGGGGCGGACCGCCTTAGCGGCCGCCGATCCACGTGGAGTCAACTCCCGCATGCCCCAGTACGACCGTTCTTCCACCTCCTCCCGCGACGGCTTCGCCCGTGAGGACTACTCCCGCGGTCCCTCCCAGGACCGCTTCCCCCGCCCCCGCCGCGGGGAGGGGGACAACTACCGCTCCGAGGGCCACCGCTCCGAGGGTTACCGCGGCGACCGCGACGGCGGCCGCCCCGAGCGCGGCGGCTACCGCGGCGACGCGCGCGGCCCCCGCTCGGAGGACCGCGGCCCCCGCTCCGGCGGCTACGGCGCCCCCCGCTCCGGCGCCTACGGCGGCCCCAGCGGCTCCCGCGGCCGCCGTTCCGGCCCGCCGCGCAGCCCCCGCTCCTTCGCCCCCTCGGCGACCGAGCAGGCCCTGACCGCCGCCGAGCTGGTCGAGGTCCCCGAGCTCACCTTCGCCGAGCTGGGCCTGCCGGCCGAGCTCGTCGCCGCCCTGGAGCGGCGCGGCATGACCGCGCCGTTCGCGATCCAGTCGCGCACCCTGCCCGACGGCATCGCCGGCCGCGACATCCTGGGCCGCGCGCGCACCGGCTCGGGCAAGACGCTGGGCTTCGGCCTGCCGATGCTGGCGCGCCTGGCCGCCGCCGGGCGCCCGCGCATCACCGGCGCCCCGCGCGGCCTGGTGCTCGTGCCGACCCGCGAGCTGGCCATGCAGGTGGCCGACGCGCTGCGCCCGCTGGGCGACGCCCTCGACCTGCGCATGTCCGTGGTCGTCGGCGGCGTGCCCTACGGCCGGCAGATCTCCGCGCTGCAGCGCGGGGTGGACGTCCTCATCGCCACCCCGGGCCGCCTGGTGGACCTCATCGAGCGCGACGCCGTCTCCCTGGCGGAGGTGGACGTCACGGTCCTCGACGAGGCCGACCACATGGCCGACCTCGGCTTCCTGCCGGGCGTGCGCGCCATCCTGGAGGGCACCAGGACCGGCGGGCAGCGCATGTTCTTCTCCGCCACGCTGGACCGCGGCGTGGAGGCCCTCGTCCACGACTTCCTCACCGACCCGGCGTTCCACGCCGTGCCGGCGCCGGCGGACGACGTCTCCAACATGGAGCACCGCGTCTTCGCGGTGCGCCCGCACGACAAGCTGCCGATCCTCACGGAGATCAGCAAGCGCCCCGCGCGCAGCATCTTCTTCGTGCGCACCAAGCTGGGCGCGCAGCGCCTGGCGGACCAGCTGCGCGAGGCGGGTGCGCCGGCGGAGGCCATCCACGGCGACCTGCGCCAGGCGCAGCGCTCCAAGGCGATCGACGCGTTCGCCGCGGGGGAGACCCGCGTGCTGGTGGCCACGGACGTGGCCGCGCGCGGCATCCACGTCGACGACGTCGACCTGGTCGTGCACGTCGACCCGCCGAACGACCACAAGGACTACCTGCACCGCTCGGGGCGCACCGCGCGCGCCGGCGCCAAGGGCACGGTCCTGGCGATCGCGCTGCCGGACCAGGTGCGCCGCTACGGGTGGCTGCACAAGGACGCGGGCGTGAGCGCCAACGACGTGGAGCGCGTCGCGGCCGGTGACGACACCGTGCGCGCGGTGGCCGAGTCCGGCGAGCCGGTCGTGGTCAAGCCGCGCACCCGTCCCGAGCGGGAGGGTCGCGGCCCGCGCCGCGGCGGCTTCCGCGGCGGCCCGCGCCGCGAGGGCGGCTCCCG
>NZ_JAAALM010000037.1 GCF_009906395.1 Kineococcus indalonis | reverse complement strand
CACCCCGACCGAGCCCCGCTCCACCGACACCCCCATCACCGGCGTCCCGGCCGACGTCCAGACCGGCGACCCGTCCGGCCCGGCCGACGACGCCTCGCTGATCGTCGAAGAGCCCCGCTTCGCCCTGGTGCCGGAGTGGGTCATCGACGCCGCCATCCCGGACTCCTCCTTCCGGCTGTACTCGCTGTTGCTGCGCTACGGCGGCACCTCCGGACAGCGCATGCCGTCTCGCACCACGCTGGCCCGGCGCCTGCACCGCTCCGTCGACGCCGTGGACCGGGCCATGCGCGAGCTGGTGAGCGCCGGCGTCGTGCGGGTGGAGCACCGCCGCAGCGGCCAGCAGTACCTGTCCAACCGCTACCACGTGCGCACCTCCGCGCCCTTCCCCGACACCGGACAGCCGGCGTCCTCGGGTAGCCGCACATCTGCGGCCACCCCGACACTGGCGCCGACCGCTGGAGGGGGTGGCCGCGCTGGTGCGGCCACCGGTAGCCGCACCAGCGCGGCCACCCCTCGCCGCGGGAGTGCGGCTACCCCTGGCCGCGGATCTGCGGCGGCCCCTGGCCGCACGGGTGCGGGCACGGTGGCCGCAGAAGTGCGGCACGACCCAGAGGTTCCTACCCAGAGCACACCTCCTCCTCCCGGCTCCCCACCAGCTCGTGCGCTGCGGGCGCGGCGGGTGGAGGAGGTCGATGCCCAGCTGATGGCCGAGGTCGGCGTGGCCGACCTTGCCGAGCTGGCCGGCCGCTGCACAGCCGCGCGGCGGGCGCTGGGGCTGTCGACCACCCGGTGGGCGGCGCGCTGCCTGGCCGCCGCGCTGCACCTGGCGGTGCGCGGCCGTGGCTGGCCGGGCGAGCTGGCCGTGCCCGCGCTGCTGGCCGTGGCCGCCGACCCGGTCAGCCAGTCGCCGATGCGGCTGGCCGAGGCCGGCCCGTGGTGGGACCAGGTGACCGCCGCGGACAGCCACCCGGACAGCCACGGCGGCGACGGACAGGCCGGCGGGTGGGGGAGCGCCGAGGAGCTGGCCGACCTCGAGCAGCGCCTGGCCGAGCTCGGCGGCCAGCGCGTCGGCCTGCAGGCGAAGGCCCGCACCCAGCTGGCAGCTGAGGGGATACCGGTCACCCGCAGCACCGTGCTGCGCCGCGCCTGCGAACTGCTGGACCGGCGGGCCGCCGGATGAGCCGCCACACCACCCCGGCTCTGAAGCACCGCAGACGCGCTGCGGCAGCATCGCTCGCTACCACGCGCCCGTGCACCACCGCGGGGAAGGAGACTGCTGGAACGGCGGGAGCAAGATATGCATCTGGTCCCCAGATGCGGCCGCTGCCGCGCCCCACCGCCGTAGCGGCCGGCGCGGCGGGTGGTGTCCTCGGGCGCGAGAGGGCGGCGACCGGGCGCGGTCGAATCCGGAACAGCACTCACGGCACCGGCGCCAGGGGTGCGTGGTGAGCGGGTCGCGTCGGCGCACGCCGGGGCGGGACCGGGTGCACCTGGCGCCCGGGCGGAACCGGCAGGTCAAGCTGCGGTGCAGCGAGGAGGAGTTCACCGCTCTCGCCGCGGCGGCGCGCCTGGCGGGGTTGACGGTCAGCGGCTACGCGGCCGAGGCGGCGCTGGCCGCGGCTCGTGGTGCTGAGGCACCTTCGACGGCGCCGCTGCGCGCGGCGCTGGTGGAGGTGATGGCCGCCCGCAGCCAAGTGCGCCGGTTCGCGGTCAACGTCAACCAGGCCGTAGCGGCCCTGCACGCCACCGGTCAGGCACCGGAGTGGCTGGCCGGCGCGGTGCTCGTCACGGCCCGGGCGGTGGCGCGGCTGGACGAGGTGGCCGGACAGTTGGCCGCGGCCACCCGCCGCCCGGCGCGCAGCGGGCGACCGGTGCCCCGGGGGCTCGACCAGGAACATGAGACGGGGGAGGAGCGGTCGTGAGCGCGGTGTCCGACGCCGCGGTGTCCGACCGCTGGCTGGCCGAGCGCAGCGCGGAAGAGGGGGCCGGCCGCTTCGACGTGCTGGCCGAGCGGGCCGCCGCGATCGGCGTCGGTGTCCTGATCGTCACCGGTTTCGCCGCCAGCTACACCACGCTGCGCGACCTGGCCGCCGGGGTCGGCGGCTTCCCGCCCTGGCTGGCGCCGGTGGTGCCGCTGTCCTTCGACGTCGGGATCGTCGTGCTCAGCCTGAAGGTGGTCCTGGCGGCCCGCGCCGGGCGCAGCGCCCGGCTGCTGCGCGCCCTGGTCGTCGCCTTGTCGGTGGCGACGGTGCTGGTCAACGGCGCGGCCGCGCAGGGCCTGACCGGGTGGCTGCTGCACGCGGTGCCGCCGGCGATGTTCGTCGTCTGCTTCGAGACGCTGGCCGCCGGCGCCCGCCACGCCGCTCTGCACGCCCGGGGGAGCGAGCAGCAGGAGCAGCGGCCCTCGTTGCCGGCGGCGCGGTGGTTGCTGGCGCCGCGCCAGACCTGGCGGCTGTGGCGCGAGCACGTGCTGACGATCTCATCGCCTCTTGCGCAGTCGTCTGAGCTGGTGGTGTCCGGAGACCGGGTGCCGGCCGACCAGTCGGAGGAGGTCCTGGGTTCCCGTGGTGTTCCGGTGCTCCCCGCGGCGAAGACGGCTCTACCCGTGCAGCTCGGGGAGCCGGAGGCTGGGACCGGGCCGCCGGGCGGTGAGCTCTGCGAGCCCGCGCCGGGACCGCTGAGCGCGTCGACCGCAGCGCCGACCCCGGCGGCGGGCTCGTCACCGACCCGCTTCGAGGTCGCTGTGGAGGCGGTGAGCCGCGAGCCGGGCATCACCGCCGTCGCGCTGGCCGAGGTGCTGCGCGCGGCCGGGCACGGGGTCTCGATGCGCACCGCCCAGCGGGTGCGCGCCGACGCTGGCCGCCACCTCACCGCCGCCGGCGGCACCGGGGAGCTGTCGTGATCGGCAAGGTCAGCCGCGGCAGCGACACCGCGGGCCTGCTGCGCTACCTCTTCGGTCCCGGCCGCGCCAACGAGCACACGAACCCGCACCTGGTCGCCGCCTGGGACGCCGACGACCCGCAAGCCCTCGCCGCGCTGGCGCCGGTGTACGACGGCCGGCGCCACGACGTGCGGGCACTGGCCGGCCTGCTGGACCAGCCGCTGGCCGCGCTGCCGCGCCGGCCGAGCAGCACGGTGTGGCACTGCTCGCTGCGCACCGCTCCCGGCGATGTGCGCTTGAGCGACGGGCAGTGGGCCGAGGCGGCCCGCACCGTGCTGGACCGCGTCGGCCTGGTCCCGGCCGGTGACGTCGACGCGTGCCGGTGGGTGGCGGTGCGCCACGCTGAGGACCACGTGCACCTGCTCCTCACCCTGGCCCGCCAGGACGGCGCGAGTGCTCGTACCTCGCACGACTACCGCCGCGTCGGCGAGGCCTGCCGCGACCTGGAGGTCCGGCACGACTTGCGGCGCACCCCACCGCGTGAGGGCACTGCGACCCGCCGGCCCACCCGCGCCGAGAGCGAGAAGGCCGCCCACCACGGCCGCAGGGAGGCTAGCCGCGACACGCTGCGCCGGGAGGTGCGCCTGGCCGCGGCCGCCACCTCCTCACCCGAATCCTTCCTCGCGGACCTGCGCGCTCGTGGCCTACTGGTCAAGGTGCGCCACAGCACCCGGGACGCCGGTGAGGTGACCGGCTACGCGGTGGCCTGGCCCGGCGATCGCAACCGCGAGGGGCAGCCGGTGTGGTTCAGCGGTAGCCGACTGTCGGATGAGCTGAGCCTGCCGCGCCTGCAGGCGCTGTGGCGCTGCATCGGTGAGGACGCCGACGCGTCGGAGCGGCGCGTACAGCTGCGATCCGGGAGCACCTCGAGCCCCGCGCTCACCTCGGCACCGTGGCAGGGCGCCGTGCGCGCCGCCCGCCGGGCGGCAAGGCTGGTTGAGACCGGGCGGCTGCCGGCGGGGGAGCTGGATGCGTTGGCGTGGGCCGCCGGGCAGCTGTTGCTCACCGTGGCGCGCACCGTCGAGGGTTCTCGGGGTGGTGCGCTGACGGCGGCCGCTGACGCCCACGGCCTGGTCCTCGGCCGCGGGCGGCACCGCCCCGCCGCGGCTGCGGAGGTGGCCGTGCCTCTGCTGTGCGCCGCTCGCGCGCTTGCGCGGCAGAATTCAAGCCCTCCGGTCGCGGCCACGGGTCTGACGGCTCTGGTCCACGAGGTGCTCGTCGTATTGGACGCTGCTCACCGAGCACTCGGCCGCGGTAATGCCCACCTTCCGCGAGTGACAACGGGGCACCCGCTCAGCGCTGCTCAACGTAACGAGTCAGCACTGCTTCACCGCGCAATGGATCGAAATGTTCAAGGTGAGACGCGAGCCCCACGACGTTGAAGGCTCCGCACAGGGTCGGCATCGCCAGCGCGGAGTTGGTAGGTGCCATAAGCAGTATAGGCACGTCAGTGCAGCTATTGGCTCGGCGCTGAGTATCGCTGATACAGCGCCAGGCCTGGACCTACCTGCTGGCTGATACTCGCTTTAGGCATTCATGCCCCCACAGGCGGTACTAGCTCGGCCTCATTGGTGACGTCAGGAGTGCTCATGAGGCGGCGCTCGATGTAGCGATCACGCCACTGGCCAACTTGCTGGCGGATGTCGTCCAGCTTGTCCATCCATGCTTTGGCCCGCAAGTTTTCCACACCGTCCTGCTCAACCACGGGTGTGCCGTCGTCGAGGCTGAGCGTGCTGAGGTCCGCGATGGCGGCGTCGAGCGCCAGCACGGCAGTGTTCACCGTGCCCAGCCGACCCTCAAGGGGGTCCGCAGTCGGCGTGCCGACGCCACGGGGGAAGCCGCTCTCGCGCAGCCAGCGGTGCGTGACGGTGGCATCGCCACCGTGCCCAGCGGGCAGGGCCTGGCCGGTCTCGTCGACGATGGTGGGGGAGGTGTTCCTGCGTCCGTCCTCGATGGCCCGGGCGAGGAGCTGCAGGCCGCGCTCGGTCGCAGCCACATCGTCGAGCAAGGCCGCGACGGAGCGGCGGTCACCGCCAGGGCCGACGTCGTTGCGGGGACCGCGGATCGCGTCGTAGCGGGCCAGGTAGTACAGGCTCCGAACGCGCAGCTCGGTGGTGGCGGGCCGCTCTGGTGCGTCGGCGGCCCGCTCCGCCAGCGCCTCACGCAGGAGCTCGCTCACCGGCTTGGAGCTGGGAACCCAGGAGCCGATGCTCGTGTCGGCGCCAGCGGTGAGCACGCTGGCCATCCGGTCAGCAGCCTCGGCCGTCATGACCCCACCGCGCAAGCCCCGCACCATGAGCTCCACGGCGAGTGGGACCTTCGTGCTCCGCCTGATGCGGGCGCCACGGCGTTCCGGCTTCTCCAGATCCAGGAAGATCGGCTCGCGGATGGCCTTGCGGACCCTGTCCTGGGCGGTGGTGAAGAGGAACACCAGGTCCGCGAAGCGGTCATCGGGCTGCAGCCGGCTCACCCCCAGGCGTTGGGCCTCGCTGCTGGTGATCTCCCCGCACAGCCAGGCGCGCTTCGCGTCCGTGTCGACCTGGCTGATGCCGTGGCGGGCAGCGGCGGCGATGCAGGAGGTGGCGAGCTTGCCGGAGCGGGCTGCGTCGTCCCAGGGACGCTTCGTGTTGATGTGCTCCTGACCGATCTTGATCTCGACGGCACCGGCCAGGTCGAGGCCTGAGGCGGTGCTGTCGGCGACCGCGCCGACGATGACGATCAGGGGGATGACCATGCAGCGGGCCTGGGCCCGCTGCTCGTCGCTCAGCGCGGAGTCGGGCATGCTGACGAGCTCGCTGAGCTCGTCCAGCTTGCGCTTGAGGGGGGTGGAGGAGGCCGGGTAGGTGAACAGCAGCTCCTGCGCGCTCAGTCCCAGCTGGCGCTGGGCGTGGCTGGTGCGGCTGGTGCCTTCACGCACCACGGGGAGGACGATCTCTGAGGCCCCGTCCTGGAAGGTGATGCGGGTCATCACCGCGATCGGCGCATCCATGATCCCCTGCTGGGAGACAGGCGGGTTGAGGTCGTTATTCGCGCGGGTGAGGTTCATGGCCGTCTCGAGCTGCGCTACCAGGTCCTGCCGCGACGCAGCGCTGATGCGCAGCTCGGCTGGCCCGCTGGTGACGGGGCTGGTGGCGCGCTGGTACAGCGAAACCCTCCCGGCCGCTTCCGCGGCCAGGGGGTACTCAACCACGGAGCCGATGCGGGGGTTGTCCACGTCTGCGATCACGCTGGTGGCCCAGGCCTCGCCCTCGACAAAGAGCAGGGTGGCTCCGGGGATGCGCATGCGGCGCGGTCGGCTCACCTGCGCAGAGATGTCGGCGGGATCGGCCCACAGGTAGGCGAACGAGCGCGAGCACCGCTCGTCCATGCCCAGCGTCTTGCGCGCCCGGGTGGCCAGCTCCCGCTGGGCGGAGGCGCTGGGTAGCGGTGGCAGCTCACGCACCGGGCGGGGGGCGTGCACCGAGCTACTGGTGGCGGTGCTGATCGTCGTCATGGGGATCTCCGTCGGTATGCCGCTGGAAGCGGTGAGGGCCGCGCGCGCAGATACGGCCCTCACCGCATGTCGAGAGTGCAGGGCTGCCGCGCCGGGTCAGGCCGGCAGGGCCTCCCTGTCGCTGGCGGCCGCCCAGCGCCCGCGCCGATGCTGCTCGGCGTCCTGGCGGATCGCCTCCTGGATCCGGGCCCGGGTGGCCACGCCACCGCGCACGAGCACCCACAGCGTGTCCGGGGACAGCAGCTGCTCCTGCTGTGCCCGGGTAGGGACCTGGCTGGTGGTCTGCAGGATGGCCGCCAGGGTGAGCGTGGTGTACTCGACCTCGAGGGCGCTGGTGATCATCGCCGGCTCGATGTGCTCGCGGATGCGGGCCTGCTCGTCCTGGCGCGCCCACGTGCCGGTGAGGTGGCGCACCTCATTGGCGAAATGGGGGTGCTCGCGGTTGAAAACTAGTTTGCGGTTCTGGTTGTCCCAGAACGCCGGGATCTCGCCGCCGCGTGCATCCTCACCGATCTCGCCGGTGAACTCCTCCCGGGACAGCCACACCACCTGCGGCGTCGCCTGGCGGCGCACCGGCAGGCCCAGGACCGGGCCGGCAGGATCGGGCGTCAGCGGCGTGCCGGGCGCTGCCTGATCCCCCGGCGAGCCAGGGCCGCTGCCGCCACCGGTGCCGCGGCCAGCGCCCGGGCCCGCAGGGGTGGCGGTGGTGGTGCCGGGGCCGGGCGTGGCAGGCACGCCCGGCTCGGTGCCGTTCGCCCTGGCCACCAGGCCCGAGCCGGCCAGCAGCGCGCGCAGCCCGGTGTAGATCTGGGCGACGCGCTCCTGCCAGCCTTGCGGCTGCTGCGAGCGGGCGGTGGCGGCGGCCAGCTCGTCGCGGATGAACTGCGGCAGCAGGTGGCCGTCGACGATCTCGTCGGCCCACTCGCGCGGCTTGCCCGAGTCGGCCAGGAACTGCGAGGTGCCCGAAATCATCAGGTGCGAGCGGGTGCGGTCCTGCTCGACGGCGAAGGGCTCGCTGCCGTCGCGGGCGATGGGCGGCTCGATGACCACGGCCACGCGCCTGGCCACCTCGGCGTGCCCGATGCCCAGCTCACGGCAGGTGGCCACGTGCTTGCGCGAGTGCCACAGCTTGTGCGCATCGCCCCGGTAGCGCACCTCGGAGAAGCCCTTGCCGCCGAACGGCATGTGCCGGGCGTCACCGCCGTTGCTAGGGGCCAGTCCGAAGCGGATCGTCGTCCCGTCGGCCAACTGCACGCTCTGCTCCTGCACGCCGTCCATGGCGAACCAGGCATCGTGGCTGCGCAGGCGGCGCGAGTCGATCCGGTACTCGGTGCCGTCGGCAGCGCGCACGAAGCGGCCCCCGGCGCTGGAGTGGCTGCGCGTCTCCTCGCGCCCGCGCCGGGAGCTGGCCACCAGCTCGACCGTCAGGCGCGAGGGGTCGTACAGGCGCTCGGTGATGGCGGTCTCGACGTTCTGCGCCGTCTCGTCGGTGAAGTAGTCGCGCACGTCGTCTTCCAAGTGCATGCCCAGCTCGGCGAACACCATCCCGCCCCACTTGAGCACCTCCCGCGGGATCAGGGACGGAAAGTCGATGCCGTCAATCTCGTAGCAGGGCACTACATCGTCGTAGACGTAGCGCACGCTGCCCGCGTCGTCCTCGACGAGCTCAGCAGGCAGCTGGCGAGTGACGTACGCCTCCTGCGCCTCGTCGAAGCGGATCCACATCAGGTGGCTGCGCTGCAGCAGGTCACCATCTCCAGGTTCCACGGCGATGATGACGAAGCCGGCGTGGTTCTGCGGCAGGGCTACCTGCCGCAGCCCCTGCCCGAAGCTGCCGTCGCGCGAGGAGGTCGACCAGGTCTCGTTGCCCGACTCGCCGATGTAGCGGAAGTAGTCGCGCATCTGCTGCGCGGACATCGCGGGGGCGGTGTTAGCGGTGACGACCTTGATCCGCGTGCCGTGCGTGCCGTCGGGAAGCGGCACGCCCACCTCGACCGACCGGATCCACATCTGCGCAGCTCCAGCCTGGAGCTGGTCCCCGATGGTGATCATCCGGTCGTGCTCGCGCTCGCACGCCTGAATAAAGTTGCGGTAGCTCTCGACGGCCTTGGTGTAAGGGGCGGAGCGGTCCGCCTCGTACTGCAGCCGTCGCGCCGTCGCCCTGGCCGTGGTGGTGACGGGCGTGTCACCCAGGTGGGGTTCAACGGCGGGGAGAGGGGTCTTGTCGAGCTCGGTCATGCGCTGCTCCCAAAGGTCGCAGCCGCGGGTCCTATCCCGCGGCGTCCTCACGCGGGAGCCGGGCACCGACCGGCTCTCGCACCGCCACCACCGGGTCCAGCCCGGGTCGTGCGGGCGGCACAGAACGTCAGTCGCGGTGCTTAGGTCTCCACGGCAGTGCCGCTTGACGGACCTCATGGTCTTCCCGGGGTCGGTGCCCCGGGTCGACCGCACCGTGACGCGGTTCCGCGTCGTTGGCTTCGAGCGTAGGGCACAGTGCCGATGCTGTCTTCCCTTTCCGTCCGGATGGCCCAAATGCCTCAGTGCGCCCCAGGTGGCTGCCGCCTTGAGCCCAGCTGGGGCGGCCAACGGCGCCGCGGGCGGCTTGAGAAGCCGCCACCCCGGCCGCTACCGCCACCGTCAGGGATGCAGGCTGGTCGCGGAGCTGAGCGTCTGAAAAGTCATGCCCTGCCGATAGGTGACGCTGAGGCCCACGGTGGTGATGAGGTCGAGCAGGTCGTCGCTGGGCCGCGCGGGCAGCAGCACGGCGCAGTGAGCGGGCTGGTCGATGTGCCGGCGGTAGTCCAGGAGCTGGCCGATGGCCATGCGAATGTCGCTGCGGCTGCTGGAGGCCTTGGCCTCGATGAGGGTGGCGGTGGCGCGGTCGTAGGCGTCGCAGACGATCCTCGAGCCGTCGGGCAGCTTGGCGCTGATGACGGCCAGGTCACGGCCGAGGAAGCGCTGGTAGTCCAAGAGCAGGCGCTGCTCGTCGTAGGTCTTGGTCAGCGTCCCGCCGGGCAGGAGCACCTCGGAGGGTGTGGTGGGCGCGCTGAGCAGGCGGGAGGTGAGCACCGGTGCGCTGGGCTGCGTAGTGGGATCGGGGTCCGGGGCGGGCAGGTGGGCCTGCAGCGCCGCCCACTGGCTGGCGCTCAGGCGCAGTGGGTTGGCGGCACCGGGCATGCGCAGA
The DNA here is from genome assembly GCF_009906395.1 of Kineococcus indalonis. Lineage (GTDB taxonomy): Bacteria > Actinomycetota > Actinomycetes > Actinomycetales > Kineococcaceae > Kineococcus > Kineococcus indalonis. Next base: position 5,455 of record NZ_JAAALM010000037.1, on the reverse strand, counting down.
ATCAGCGCGCTGGCGAAGGCGGGATCGGCCTGCAGGACCGCTCGGTAGAGCGGGGCGGCGAAGAAGGTGTGCGTGACCTCGATGCCGATGCTGTGGGCCGGCGCCGTGGGTGGCTGCAGCCAGTAGCTGCTGGTGCTCAGCGTCGGGCCGGTGGCGGGCCCGGTGACCCTGCCGGTGGCGTACACGCCGGCTTCCGTGCCGCTGACCCACAGGGCGAAGTCGTCACCAACGGCGATGTCCTTCAGGTGCACGGCGACGGTCCAGCGCTGCAGCGGCTCCGCGTCCGGACCGTCCTCGTGCCAGCGGAAGATGTCCCATTTGCTTGGGTTGGCCTGCAGGATCCACGCGCTTGCCATTGCCGTCCCCGCCAGGTCGTGAGCTGCTGTGCTTACAGCTTAGACGGCGTGCTCGATGGCAAGAGTAGGCAGGCGCGCATCCGGTGACGGTTGCCAGCCCTGGAAACGCCGGGCACAGAGCGGGGATGCCTGCCGGTCCAGGGCCCGCCCGGGGCGCGGCCCGCGCCCGTGACCAGCTCACCAGTACCGGAGCTGATGAACGCCGGGGGTACCGGGTCCCGCGCGCAGCCAGCCTCTGGCACCACGGGGTAGGTGTGTCCGCCGGGGCGCTGGTCTGCGCGGATGGTCGGCAAGGGCGGGCAGCCCTGCCCCATCTCGGTGAGCAGGCAGGACACCTGCGGGCGCCGGGGCCGAGGCCGGCTTCTACGGCCGGGGCCCGGGTGCGCCAGGAGTAGGACGGCTGGCTAGCGTGCGCCGGTGATCAGCGAGATGACGCAGGGCCCTCCCGCGCGGGGCGAGGACACCGAGCTGGACGCTGTCGAGGACGAGCTATACCGCCTGGACCCGGACGGCTCCGCTTTCGCTGTGGTGCTGCGCGACACCCTCGATCAGCTGTACGACGGCCAGCGCACCGGGCGCTGGTCCTTCGATCAGCTGCACAAGACCGAGAAGACCCACATGGGCACCCTGGTCGAGATCAACCTGCAGCGCCGCTTCCAGTTCGCCGACGGCGACGCCACCGACTACCGCATCACCGGGGTGCAAGTCGACTGCAAGTACTCCATGCGCCCCGGCGGGTGGACCCTGCCGCCGGAGGTCATCGGCCACCTGGCGCTGCTGGTCTCCGCCGACGACGCCAGGGCCACCTGGCGCGCCGGGCTGATCCGGGTGCACGAGGAGCTGATGAACGCCGGGCGCAACCGCGACGCCAAGGGGGTGCTGTCCCCGGTAGGGCGCGAGCGGATCCGCTGGTTGTGGGGCGGGCAGCAGCAGCTAGCGCCCAACGTCTTCCTGCAGCTGGACGAGGCCACCCGCCAGGCCATCTTCACCGCGCGTGCCCGGAACGGCACCCAGCACGGGATGGCCCGGGTCAGCGAGCTGTTCCGGCGGGTGCAGCGCCGCACCATCCGCCGCGCGGAGCTGGCCACGGTAGCCCAGCAGGACGACTTCATGAAGCGCGCCCGCGGCAACGGCGGGGCCCGCACGCGCCTGCAGCCGGAGGGCATCCTGGTGTTGGGGGCGGTGGAGAACGACCCACAGGTCGCGCGGGACCTGGGCCTTCCGGTCCCGGCCCGGGGCGAGTTCGTCTCCGCCCGGGTGGTGCCCGCGGAAGCCGGGGACGGCGTGCCGGTCGCGGAGATCGAGGGCAGGTACTGGCGCCTGGCGCAGCAGGGCGACCCGGTCGCTGCCGCTCCCGTCATCCCGAAGAAGCCAGCGGGCCGTGGCGCGGGCCAGCCGTGGTAGCCACCTATCCCTGGGTGGGAGCCGGGCAGGCTCGTTCGAGGTCTCCCCGGCTCCTGCCTAGCGGGCACGCTGGCTACCTGAGCATTGATACCCACTTTGTATGCCTTCTCTAGCTTGGCCGCCAGGCGAGCACCTTGTCGGTGCGGTCGTCTAGCCTTGCAACAAGGGGATAGAGTATGAGCGCATGAATGACTGCCTGGGCGAAGGACTGTTCCTGCACGCCACCGCCTACACCAACGGCAGTACCGCGCTCGGCGTCTGCCCTGATTGCGGGCAGGCCGTCGTGGGCCGCGTCCGGCTTAGGCAGGATGGAGGAGCGTATGTCATCCTTCCGCCTCACCAGGCGCCTCAGAGATAGACCACCAGGGGCGGCGGCTGATCACGCCTGACACAGCCGCCACCTGGACTTAGCTGATCTTGGACCGGCCCGTCCCAGCGAAGGCGATGTGCCGCTCATGGTCTTCTTGGCCGATAAAGCCCTTAAAGTCTCCAAGCTCGTAAGCGACCCCAGACGGGGTGTCGACGAGATTGATCGTAAAGTCGCGCTGCAGGTAGGCGATACGCCGCGTAAGCTGACCATCGTCGTAGGGCTCCTTCAACAGCCGCAGGATGGCAGCCTCCGTCAGTGGCTGGCCGGCCTGCTTGAGAACCCGGTAGACAGGGTCGTGGTCGATAGTCTCGTCCAGCTCAGGCATGGGCTGTGGGTCGCCAGCCTTGCTGAGCGCAGCGGCGATTGACCGGCCCACGGCTTCTGCGACGGGCGGCGGGAAGGCGTTACCGACCTGGCGGTAGGCGGAAGTTTTGCGGCCGAGGATCGGCCATTCCTCCCAGTCGTCCCAGCCCTGGATCCGCGCCACCATCCGCACCGTCAGCTTGGGAAGCTTTTCGGCAAGCTTCGGCGTGGTTTTGTCGAACTTCGCGTCATCATCTGCGACGCCCATGGCATCCACGCCCATGTCTGCCCAGGCACGCTTCGCGCGCGTCGGGCCCAGATCAGCGCCGCCGTGCTTCTTGCTGCCGCCGACGATGGTGGGTGCGATGTCATTAGCGAGCTTTGCCCAAGTTTCGTACTCAGGCCACTTCGTCATGAAGGGCTTCAGCGCCTCAGCCACGGTCACCCGCTTGTTCCCGGACGTGTCCGGCCAGCGGAAGTACGGCGCGAACTCCTTCTGGAGCGCGACGAGCACGAAGCGGGGCCGCAACTGCGGCACCTCGAAGTCAGAGGCCTGCAGGAGCTTCCAGAAGCCCACATATCCCTGCTCGGCCAGCTCGTCCAGGACCCGCTGCCGGTACGCCGCGAAGCGCGGCATCGACAAGCCGCGGACGTTCTCAAGCATGAGCGCCTTGGGCTTGATCACCCGGACGTGCTGGACGGCCCACGCGAACAAGTCGCGCTCGTCGCTGGCGCCGAGCTGCTTGCCGGCGATGGAGAACGGCGGGCAGGGCACCCCACCCGCGAAAAGGTCCACCGTCCCGGCGAAGTGTGCCGGATCCCACACAGACCGGTCAGCGACATCACCGACGCGCACGACCTCTTCAATAGGTGGGTCGCCCTCCTTGCGCCGCTGCCTGAGGTTGTGACGCAGCGTGTTAGCTGCGCTCTCATCGATCTCTACTGCCCGCAGATGCTTGAAGCCCGCGCGTTCCAGGCCCCACGACTGGCCGCCCGCTCCTGCGCAGATCTCCACGACGTTGAACTGGCTCACAGCTGTCCTCCACGGTGCCTCGGGTCCGGTCGGCTCAAGCTGGCAGGCACCCCTGACATCTTCCCGCATGCGGCGGTGTGCTTGTGGAAGGCGCGGCCTGGCGTGGTGCTGTGGGCGGTGCGGAGGGCAGGTGTTGACGCCGAAGTGTGTAGGGAGCCTGTACAGCCTTGCTGGAACTTAGCGCACCGGCACCATGCCTAGGGGAGTGCGGTGGTCGACACTGCACCGCAGCGGCTTTGCTGCTCTACAGTCACGCAGTGGCGAGGTCCCCGGCGATCAAGTCTAAGCCGCTGAAGCGCCCCCGCTGAGTGCCTTCAGTGAAGTGTGCCTTTTGTTCGCTTTCTTGCTTTTTTGAGTGCAGTCCGTAGCTCATCAAGACCAATGCGATATGTGACGTCCACCTCCCCGGTCCCACGGGCGATGGAAGCCAGCCAGGTAGGCGGCGGCTCGGTAGTCGCTGCTGCCGAGTGCGGTATTCTGCCCCGGCGGTGGTTGGGCATGTTGCGATTTTTATGACGGAAGTGCTGTGCACGGTTTGAGCAGGTCGTCCATTTGCAGGCAATGGCGGCGTCCAGTCAGGGTTAATCGGTAAAAGTGGGCGTTGCGTGGATTTCAACGGTGTCGTCGGGATCTATCGGGTGAGCTGCGCTCAGGGCGCCCCGACGATTCGGGCTTTCCTCAATTGCCTTATGCAGGTTTGCCGACTGCTGGTACTGGGAAGCCTAAATGTCTTTCCCTGCGCTGGGCAGGTCATTGGCGATCCCGGCCGAAGCGGGGCCGCTGTTGCTTCAGGTGATTCGAACTTGGTTCTCCAGTTGGAGGCTGGGTAAATCTGATGCTGTGATCGCGAATGCCTCGGAATCAGCGGCGCCAGGGTTTCCAAAGCCCAGGGCGCCGACCATGGCTGTGCTTGGATTCGAAATCTCGTTATTTGCGACGTCGGAACAGTCGGCGATGAACGGCTATCCCAGGGCATTCGCTGCTGGCCGTCCTGCCGGCGGGCCTTCTTCCAGCTCAGATCTGTATCGCGAATGGTGCTGCTGTGATCGCAATTATGCGAGGATCGCTTGTGCGGGCGAACATCACGCCGCGCGTCGTATTGACGATCACTGCCGGTCTAGGGTGCTCCGGTGCATGAGGTCTAGAGTGCTCCGGTGCCTCAGCTGATCCCTCCAACGCCAGGACGGGCGCGGAACATGGCAGCAATCAAAAGAGCAGGCACCAAGCCTGAGACGGCCCTCCGGTCCGCACTGCACCGGCGCGGCTGGCGTTTCCGCAAGGACCATCGTATGGACTTGCCGTTGCGCAGGGTACGGCCTGACATTGTCTTTACCCGGCGCAAGGTTGCAGTCTTCGTTGACGGCTGCTTCTGGCATGCCTGCCCAGTTCACGGCAGGGAGCCGACGGTCAACGAGTCGTACTGGAGCCCGAAGCTGCGGCGTAACGTCGAGCGAGACCGCCAGGCTAACGCCGCTCTGCGGAGCGCGGGGTGGGCTGTCGTGCGCATCTGGGAGCACGAGGACCTCGGCGACGCAGTAGCGGCGGTGGAGCACGCCCTTAGCTCGGCGGCCACGACGGCAGGCGGCCAGGATGCTGCCGATCCAGCCACCTCTCCGTGACAGTAACGATCAATCGCTCGGCATCACAAATCCACGGCCACTACTTATACAAACTATTGGGCTGTGGAGAGCCGACAGCGTCACGCCCCACCCACCCTCAGGTGCGAGCTGCCAGTCCGCGCGCCCGAGGTCTTCCCGCCCGCGCCCGTGTCTTCGTAGATGACCGGCCGCTTGATTCGGCCAGTGTCCGTCAAGCACAAGGGCTCACTGTCGAGGGTGGGACGTGCCACCGGAGTGGCACGATGAAGCGTCACGGCTTTGATGCCGTCTTCATGTGGGGCACGACTCCGGGATGGAGGCGTTGAGGTCAGCGTAGTGGGCGGCCTCCGCCTCGGCCGGTGGGCGGTAGCCCAGCCGAGAGTGCAGCCGG
>NZ_JAAALM010000379.1 GCF_009906395.1 Kineococcus indalonis | reverse complement strand
GTCCTCCCAGGCGCGCGCCAGCGGCAGCGCCCCGCCCCGCCGCTCGCCCTCCACGCGCGCCAGGGCGGTGCGGGCCGCGCGGGCCGCCTCGGCGCGCTGCGCCGGCCCCGCCGCCTGCGCGGTCGTGCTCAGGGCGGCCAGCACGTCGTCGTGGACGATGGCGTCCCAGCGGGCGTTCTCCAGCTCCGCCGCGCGCGCGGCCGCCTCCTGCGCGGCCGCCTCCTCCGCCAGCCGCCGGGCCCGCTGCACGCGCTCGGCGGAGGAGCGCACCGCCGCCACCGCCACCCACGCCGCCGGCACGACCACCAGCACCAGCAGCGCGTCCAGCACGAAGCCCGTGGCCGGCACCGCCCACGCCCCGCTGACCTGCACCAGCGCGCGCAGCCCGACGTGCACCAGCCCCAGGCCCATCGCCGCGCCCAGGCCGGTGGCCGCCGCGCCCGCGCCCACCGTCAGCGGCGACAGGGCCAGCACCCACGGCACCTGCTCGGCCGGGCCGGGGGCCACGAGCACGTAGCCGCCCACGGCCGCGTCCCCGGCCACCACCAGCGCCCACGGCAACCACGGGCGCGCGCGCCCGTGCGCGACCTGCGCCAGCAGCAGCACCAGCAGCACGGCGTAGACCGAGACCACCGCGCTCGTCCACGCCGCCGGCGGCTGCGGACCGCCCGCCGCCGCGGCCGAGGCCACCGAGGGCACCAGGGAGAGCACCGCCAGCGCCAGGACGAGCGCGACCAGGCGGTGGGCGCCGCGGGAGGTCACCGCTGCGCCGGCGGCCCCGCCGCGTCCGCGGCCCAGCCGCCCGGCCCGTCGGCCGGGGGCGGCCCGGCGGCGGTGCCCGGGGTCCCCAGCGGGCTCAGCACGCCGTCCTCCACGGCCCGGCGGTACAGCTCCATGCGCGTGTAGGCGGGCCGGTCCAGCGCGGCGTACTTCGCGCGGATGCGCTTGAGGTAGCTCTTGGCGGTCTCCAGCGTCACGCCCAGGCGCAGCGCCACCGAGCGCGCCGGCATGCCCCCCGCGTACAGCTCCAGCACCCGCCGCTCCTGCGGCGACAGGTGCCCGGCGAGGTCGGCGTCGCCCTGCAGGGCCGCGGCCGTCTCCGCCGACGGCAGCGTCTCGCCCTCGGCCACCGCGCGCAGCGCCTCCACGAGCGCGCTCACCGGACGGTCCTTCAGCAGGACCCCCTGCGCGCCGGAGCGCAGGGCCTCGGAGGCCTCGGCGTGCTGGCGGCCCTCGGTGTAGACGAGCACGCGGGTGCCGGCGCCGAGCAGCGCCCCCACGTTCTGCGCCGGGTGCGAGCCGTCGCCCAGGCGCAGGTCCAGCAGCACCACCTCCGGCGGCGCGGCGCCCCCGGCGCCCAGGGTGCGCAGCAGCTCCGGCACCGTGGGCGCCGTGGCCACCAGGTGCACGTCCCGGTCGGCCAGCTCCACGCGCAGGCCGGTCAGCAGGGCGGGGTGGTCGTCGACGGCGGCCACGCGCAGCGCGCCTCCGGGCGCGCCTCCGGCTGCGCCGTCGTCCTGGTGCGGCGCGGGCTGCTTGTCCACTCGGCGACCTCCTTCGGCGCGAGCCTAGCCACCCCGTGGCCCCCGGTGGTTCGAGGCGGCACCCGTCCCCCCTCGGAAGGGGGGCGCTGATGGTCCCACAACGACGGCCTCCCCGGCAGGCCCGGCGCCGCGCGCCGCACCCGGACCGGGGACGTGCCGGGGGTGGCGCCGCGCTGCGGCACCACCCCCGGCACGTGCTGCCCGCCGGTCAGCGCGCCCTCACTCCGCGCTGCCGACCAGGCCGATCTGGCAGGTCAGGCCGTTGGGGCCGTGGTTGCAGTACCCGCCGGGCACCTTGTGCAGGTACTGCTGGTGGTAGTCCTCCGCGTACCAGAACGTGCCCGCCTCGGAGGCCGGGCGGACCTCCGTGGTGATCGTCCCGTGCCCGTGCTCGGTCAGCTCGCGCTGGAACGTCTCCCGCGTGCGCTGCACCGCCTCCCACTGCTCCTGCGTGGTCGTGTAGACCGCCGAGCGGTACTCCGTGCCGCGGTCGTTGCCCTGCCGGTAGCCCTGCGTCGGGTCGTGGTTCTCCCAGAAGACCTTCAGCAGCTGCTCCGGGCCCGTCACCGACGGGTCGTAGGCGACCAGCACGGTCTCCGCGTGCCCCGTCCTGCCGGTCACCGACTCCTCGTACGTCGGGTTCGGCGTGAAGCCGCCCTGGTAGCCGGCGGCCGTGGTCACCACGCCCGGCTGGCGCCAGAAGATGCGCTCCGCGCCCCAGAAGCACCCCATGGCGAAGGAGATCACCTCGGTCCCCCCCGGCCACGGGCCGCGCAGCGGGGTGCCGAGCACCGCGTGGGTCTCCGGGACCTCGAAGCGGGGCGCCTGCGAGCCCTGCAGCGCGTCCTCCGCGGTCACCATGCGGGTCTTGTACGGGTTGCCGAACAGCACCTGGTGCTCCTCCCTGGTCGTACCGGTCACAACGACGGGGACGCCGCGGACCTTCCCGGCGCGTGCGCGCCCGCGGCGTAGGCTCGCAGCCCGTGACGACTCCCGACAGCCCCGCCGGCCTGCCCGGCTTCTCCACCCGCGCCCTGCACGCCGGCCAGGACGCCGACCCGGCCACCGGCGCCGTCGTGACACCCATCTACCAGGTGTCCACCTACAAGCAGGACGGCGTGGGCGGCCTGCGCACGGGCCTGGGCACCGGCTACGAGTACTCCCGCTCCGGCAACCCCACCCGCACCTCCCTGGAGGTGCAGCTCGCCGCCCTGGAGCAGGGCGACGCCGCGTACGCCTTCGCCTCCGGCCTGGCCGCCGAGGACGCCGTGCTGCGCGCGCTGCTGGTGCCCGGCGACCACGTCGTCATCCCGAACGACGCCTACGGCGGCACCTACCGCCTGGTGAAGAAGGTCTTCGAGCCGTGGGGCGTGGAGCACACCCCCGCCGACCTCGCCGACCTCGACGCCGTGCGCGACGCCGTGCGCCCCGGCAGCACCCGCCTGGTGTGGCTGGAGACGCCCACGAACCCGCTGCTCACCGTCGGCGACATCGCCGCGATCGCCGAGATCGCCCACGCCGCCGGCGCCCTGCTCGTCGTGGACAACACCTTCGCCACCCCGTACCTGCAGACCCCGCTGCTGCTCGGCGCCGACCTCGTCGTGCACTCCACGACCAAGTACGCCGGCGGCCACTCCGACGTCGTCGGCGGCGCCGTCGTCGTGCGCGACGGCGACGACGGCCGCGGCGGCACCCTCACCGCCCGCATCGCCTTCCACCAGAACGCCATGGGCGCCGTGCCCGGCCCGTTCGACTCCTGGCTCGTCCAGCGCGGCCTGAAGACCCTCGCCGTGCGCATGGAACGGCACTGCGACAACGCCGAGCGCGTCGTGGAGTTCCTGCAGTCCCACCCGCGCGTGACGAAGGTCCTCTACCCGGGCCTGCCGGGGTTCCGCAACCACGACGTCGCCGCCCGCCAGATGCGCCGCTTCGGCGGCATGATCTCCTTCCGCACCGCCAGCGTCGAGGACGCCCTCAGCGTGTGCAGGGGCACCGAGCTGTTCACCCTGGGCGAGTCCCTCGGCGGCGTGGAGTCCCTGGTGGAGCACCCCGGGCGCATGACCCACGCCTCCGTCGCCGGCTCCCTGCTGGAGGTGCCCGACGACCTCGTGCGCCTGTCCGTCGGCCTGGAGGACGCCGACGACCTCGTCGCCGACCTCGCCTCCGCCCTGGGCTGAGGCGCGGCTCCGGGCCCCCGGCTCCGGGCCCCCCGGCTCCGGGCCCCCGGCGCGGGGTGGGGTGGTCCCCACCGCCAGGACACCGGTCACCCCCCTGGGAGGGGGCTGCGCGGACCGGTCGGATGGGTCCCACGCAGACCCGCCGAACCCCAGGAGCCCCGCGTGACCACCACGACCGTCCCCGCCCGCACCACCTCGCGCCGCTCGGTGCTCAGCGCCCTCGGCGGAGCGGCGCGAGGTGGTGCGGGCGGGGACGGTCGTGGTGGTCACGCGGGG
>NZ_JAAALM010000378.1 GCF_009906395.1 Kineococcus indalonis | reverse complement strand
CGCTGGTGGTCGCCCCTCCCCCGCCCTGCACCTGCACGCCCAGCGCCCGCGCACCGGCCGCCCCGCTGCTGGTGCCGCTGCTCGTGCTGGTGCTGCCCTTGACCACGCTCAGCAGGTTCTTCAGCGCGGTGAAGACCGGCTTGGGCGAGCCGTCGGAGTGCACCAGGCCGAAGCGGTCCTCGGCCTCGCTCTCGTCCTCGCCCTCGTCGAGCAGTTCGTAGACGTAGGACCGGTCCACGCCGTTGCGGTAGTTCTCCAGCAGCTGCTGCAGCTGCAGCGTGGCCTGCGCGTCCTCGGAGACGTGCGGCTGCACCCCGCGCCCGGCGGTGGAGTCGGTGCCGGTGTGGAAGCCCAGCTCGGTGGCGTACAGCGCGCCGGAGTCCTCCACGGCCGCCGTGAGGGTGACGCGCTCGTCAGCCTCGGCCTGCTGCGGGGCGGCGGTGTCGACCGAGGGGGTGACCTTGCGCGTCAGCCGCATCTGGTGCTCGGTCTGCTCAGCGGTCTGCATGTGCCCGCCGGTGTAGGGGTGGGCGTTGGCGACGTCGCTGGGCACCTCGCCCAGCTCCTCGCGCGAGCCGTCGTGCACCAGGGAGGGCGCCACCACCGCCACGTCGTCGCCCAGGGTGGTCTTGACCTTCTCGTACAGCTGCGCCTGGTGCCGGCGGACCTTGCCCGCCCAGGCAGCATCGCCGTGGTTGTCGCGCTCGTTGGCGCCCTCCACGCTCTCCACGTTCAGGTCGTGGTCCTTCATCAGTTGCAGCTGGGCGTCGATGGAGAAGGAGGAGTCCTCCGGCTGGGCGACCCAGTTGATGCCGATGCCGGCCTGCCCGATCTCCTTCAGGGTGGCGATCGGCGCGGAGTCGTTCGAACCCAGGCCGTCGCGCACGTGTTTAACTCCCAGCTCCTTGAGCAGCGCGACGGTGTCCACCTGCCCGTAGGAGGTGTCCAGGTAGGCCACGTGGGTGCCGACGCCGACGGAGTCGACGAACCCCTCGGCGGTCAGCGTGGTGTGGTTGGTGCCCGCCGGCAGGGCCATGACGTCAGTGCGCTCCTGCGCGTCATCGGTGGAACCACCGACCTCGTCCTCGGAATCGGTCGTGCTGTCCTCCGAGGCCTCGTCGTCGGGGTCGGTGATGCCAAGCTTGTCGAGCAACTGCCGCCACAGGCGGTCGACCTCCTCCTGGTCCTCAGCGTTCTGCGCCTTCGGCGTAGGCGTTTCGGCGTTCGCGCTTCCGGATCTGGTGCTGGCGAGCTGTGGCGTGCTGGCTGCTGCACTGGGCTGGACCGTGCTCACTCCCAGGGCGACAGCCGTGAAGAGAGCAGCCGCCGCCTCGCGGCTGACACGCCGGGGAGTCCGCCGCGGCTGAGTGCGAGCGTGCAGGAGGTCGTGAGAAGTCATCAAGTCCTCGCGATCGGTGAGTCTGGTCAAGGGGGTGTGCACGGGGTAGACACAGTGGTCAGCAGCCGGTGGAGGCCTCCTCGAGGCGACGAGGCGTGGTCGTGGTGGGTGGCTGCTGGGAGGAGGCGCTGCAGGCCTGTGCTGGGCAGCTGCGCCGCTCGCGTGTCTCGGCGAGCTTCTGCCTCAGCCGCGTGCAGGCGTTGGGGTGCGCGCAGCAGCAGGTACGTGTAGGTGCTGCATCCTGTTGTGATCTGCGGCGATCGAGGGTGCTTGGGCGACGACGGCTCGCAGAGCGTCCAGGACGTTCGGCCTGTTGAAGGTGTCGAAGAGACGCCAGGAAAGAGCTGCCTGACTGTCGACGTGCGTGATGGGCGTGGCCCACTTCCCCGAGGCGACGCAGCCCTCGACCGCTGTCGCCGTCGCGCCGGCCAGGCCGACGACGGCTCCTGCGGTCTGTTCGAGCAGTCCCACGGGCGTCGCCGCACCGGTGAGGTACCGCAGGCACTCGCCTGCCTGGTGCACGGGCCGGGGATCTGGGCCATCGAGACCGACGAGGGACCGGTCGGAGCGACCCCACGAGGACGCGAGAGCGGCCGCGTGGTGGTTCATGCGCTGAGCGAGCACCGAGTAGGCGGTGTCGCCGGTCGCCCGGGCGGTGCGCTGTGCCTGCTGAGCCACCACCGCGCTCATCCGCACCTGGGCCGTGAGCAGCATGACCGTGTGCTGGGGGCTGACGTTCACCCCTGCGGTCAATAGCTCGTGCAGCCGTTGCAGCCCGCGGGGCAGGTCGTCCGCGTGGTTGACCGGCACCACCGGTAGTCGGTCGAGGCGCGCGCGCCCGGGCGCGTCCCACGTCGGAGCGGCGTCCGCTGAGACGCGGTCCAGCACGGCACGGGCCGCGAGGTGGAGGCCGGCCCTCTCGGCGAAGCGCAGGTCTCGGGCGACGTCGTCCGCGCCGACGCGGGTGGCCGCCTGCACGAGTCCGCGGTCGAGGTGCGCGATGCCGAGCGCGACGACGGCGATGTCGCCGACCGCGGCACGGCCGGCTGCACCGGTGGGCAAGGTTTCGCTGCCGCTCCACGCGAGATGCGCCCGGGTGGCCGCGGCGCCGAGCTGTTCCCAGCGGGCGGTGACCGAGCGGGGGTCGGCGGCGGCTGTCACCTCGGAAGGGCTGTAGCTGCGTGCCTCCCGGGCACCGAGCCGCAGCGCCGTGGCGAGGACGCGCTCAGGGTGCGCGTGCAGGGTGTCGAAGTCCGCCCGCGACGTGCCGCGGGCCTGAGCGACGTCCGCCAGCACCTGTCGGCACAGGGCCATCGCCGCTCCACGGCCGTGCAGGGCGGCGTCGACGCCCATCCTCGTGTGCTCGACGGGCCGCTCCCGGACGCTGAGGTGAGCCAGGTGCGTGGTCAGCTCCTGGACCGCGACGGCCGCGCTCACCGCTGCTCCGCCGCGTCCAGCAGCTCGACGACGGGCATGGCGAACTCATGCAGCGCCATCAGCGTGCGCGCGCGCTGCTCCACGTCCTCGGTCGTGGCGACGATGCCGAGGAGGGCGTCGACGGCCTCGTCGCGCAGCTGCTGACCGCGCAGGTCGCTGGTCGCCGGCGGCGCCGGCGGGTACGGCGGGAACACGTCGTCGAGGTGTGCCAGGGCGCAGGTGGCGACGAGGCGTTCACCGAGCTGATCAGCGGTGTCGACCATCAGCGCGAGGAGGGCACGGGCGGCGCCGACGTCGGCGGGAGCGGCCGAGGTGGCGAGTTCTCCGGGCTCGGTGCGGGCGGCGGGCGTGCCGCCGTTCTGAACAGCTGGTTGGCGGGTCATGACGTCCTCCAAGAGCGCGGCCGTGGTCGTCGTCCACAGCGACGGGGTGGATGGCGGTGTCCACAGCCGGTCCGCTGTGCGCTCGCCAGTGAGGCGTTGCGTGACAGACCGGTGTGTGCCAGGTACTGTCCGAGTATCAACTCATGTGAACGATAGGGCTGTCCAGTGACAACTCATGAACACGCCACCGCGCCGTCCGCGCGACGTCCTGAGTCGAGCACCACGGAGTTCCCGTCCACACTCGGCGACGGCGCCCTGCACGGCGTCCTCGTTGCCGCGCACGGCGGTTGCGGCGCCAGCACCCTCGCCGCGCACCCCGCGATCCGTGCCGTCGTGCGCGAGGTTCCGCTGCTGGCAGCGCTGCGGGAAGGCACCACCAGCGGCCGCCCGTGCGTGCTGGTCGCCTCGGCGACGGCGGATGGAACGGCACGCGCCGTGCGAAACCTGCACCGCCTGGAACTCAGCGGCACCGACGGCGAGCAGCTCCACCTCGTCGTCGTCCGCGACGGCCGCGGTCCGGTGCCGGTCGCCGCCCGCGCCCGCCTGCGGCTGCTGGCACCGATCGTCGCCGGCATCGACGTCCTGCCGCACGTGCAGCGCTGGCGCTACGAGTCCGGCGACTCCCGGACGCGCTCCCGGCGCTACGACCGGGCGGTCGACCAGCTCGCCGACCGCCTCGCCCGGCACTTCTGGGGCGTGGACCCGCGCGCTGCCCACACCACCGACCTGCTCGAGGAGGACCTCTGATGCTGCACACCGTCGCCGAGTTCGCGACCCTGGCCGCCGGCACCATCCCCAAC
>NZ_JAAALM010000377.1 GCF_009906395.1 Kineococcus indalonis | reverse complement strand
GGTCCGGCCCGCCCCGCCGGTTCAGCGCGAGCGCACCCACTGCGCCAGGTCCGGCGCGCTCAGCGGCCGCGAGTAGAAGTACCCCTGCGCGAAGTCGCAGCCCATCGCCACCAGGGCGTCGCGCTGCTGCTCGGTCTCCACGCCCTCGGCGACCGCGCGCACCCCCACGGCGTGGGCGAGCTGCACGCAGGTGCGCACGATCGCGGTGTCGCCGTCGCTGACGCCCAGGCCCGTGACGAACGAGCGGTCGATCTTCAGCTCGTCCACGGGGAAGCGCTGCAGGTACGTCAGGCTCGCGTAGCCGGTGCCGAAGTCGTCCACGGCGATGCCGATGCCGAGCTCCTTCAGCGCCGCCAGCGCCGCCTCCGCCGCGCCCGGGTCGGTCACCAGCGCCGTCTCGGTGACCTCCAGCACCAGCAGGTGCGCCGCCAGCCCGTGGCGGGTCAGCGCCCCCGTCACCGCGGCCACCAGGCCGGGGTCGGTGAGCTGGCGCGTGGAGAGGTTCACGGCCACCTCCAGCGTCGGGTGCTGCGGGTCGCGGGCCCAGCGGGCGGCCTGCTCCACCGCGGTGTCCAGGACCCGCTCGCCCAGCTCGCGCACCAGCCCGGACCGCTCGGCCAGGTCGATGAACTCCACCGGCGCCAGCAGCCCGCGCACCGGGTGCTGCCAGCGCACGAGCGCCTCCACGCCGCCGACCCGCCCGTCGGGCAGCCCCACGCGCGGCTGGTAGTGCAGGCGCAGCTCGCCCGCGGCGATGCCGCGGCGCAGCTCGCCCAGCAGGCGCAGCCGGTCCACGGCCGCGTCGGTGCGGGCCGGGTCGTGGACCTCCACGCGGTGGCGGCCGCCGGCCTTGGCGCGCTGCATCGCCGCGCCGGCGTCGTGCAGGAGGCGCTCGGGCGAACCGCCGCGCGCCACGGCGGCGCCGGTGCTGGCGGAGGTGACGACCTCCAGGCCCTCCAGGACGACCGGGACGCTCAGGGCCTCCAGCAGCCGCTCGCCGAGCTGGCGGGCGGCGCCCGCGTCCTCGCAGCGCTCGGCGACCGCGAACTCGTCCGCGGACAGCCGCGCCACGACGGCGCCCTCGCGCACCTCCGCGCGCAGCCGCTGCGCCACCGTGAGCAGCAGCTCGTCGCCGGCGGCGGTGCCCAGGCTCTCGTTGACGACGTTGAAGTGGTCCAGGTCCACCACCAGCACGCCCACCGGCCCCTCGCCGGCGGCGAGCGCGGCCTGCAGGTGCGCGCACAGCCCGGCGCGGTTGGCCAGCCCGGTCAGCGGGTCCAGCAGCGCCCGGCGGCGCGCCTCGGCCTCCGCGGCGGCCCGGAGGTTCTCCGACTCCTCCGCCCGGTGCAGCGCGGCGATGAGCTCGCGCTCGTGGGCGCGGCGCTCGGGGGCGCTGAAGACGATGACGCGCACCTCGGCCCCGGCGCCGTCGCGGGCGGGCGCGCGGGTGGCGGTGACCAGCGCCGGGCGGCGCGCGCGGTCGGCGGCGACGACCTCCACCACGACCTCGCTGACCCCGCTGCCGGTGCCCAGCCGCGGGGCGCTGTGGGTGCTCCACAGGATCCGGTCGCCCACCGGCAGCAGGCGGGCGAAGGCGGTGCCCAGCAGGTCCTCGCGCCGGTGCCCGGTCCAGGTGAGGAACGTGTCGTTGACGCGGGTGATGCGCCCGTCGTCGGTGGTGGTCAGGTACCCGCACGGGGCGTGCTGGAACAGCGCCTCGAACCCGCCGTCGCCCGGCGCGGCCGCGCCGGGCGACGGCGCGCCGGGCGCGGGCGCGGGGGAGGAACCGTCGACGGCCGTCACGACCGCCCGCTCACGGGGGCCAGGTGGGCCAGCACCGCCGCCGCCGTCTCCGCGGGCGCGCTGACGTGCGGGCAGTGCCCGCTGGCGCGCAGCGGCACCAGGGTGGCGCGCGGCAGGCGCGCCACGACCTCGCGGACCGCGGCGTCGGGGGCCAGGGCGTCGTCGCGGCACTGCAGGACCACCACCGGCACCGGCACGCGGGTGAGCAGCTCGCGCGAGTCCGTCAGGAACGTCGCGCGCGCGAAGCAGCGCGCGGTGGCGGGGTCGAGCTGGCGCATCGCGCCGGTGAACTCCTCGCCGAGCTCCGGGCGGTCCGGGTTGCCCATGATCATGGGGGCGACGGCGGCGGTCCACGACAGGTAGTTGTGGTCCAGGGAGGCCAGCAGCTCCTCGACGTCCTCGGCGGAGAAGCCGCCGTCGTAGCCGTCGGCGGGGTCGTCGGTGTAGCGCGCCGAGGGCGCCAGCATGAAGACCTGCGCGAAGCGCTCCGGGGCGCGCACCGCGGCGCGCGCGGCGACCACGGAGCTGACGCTGTGCGCCACGACGACGACGTCGCGCAGGTCCAGCTCCTCGCACACCGCCACCAGGTCCTCGGCGTACCCGTCGAGGGTGGAGTACCGCTCCCGGTCGTACGCGCTCGCGTCGAAGCGCCCGGCGCCGGCCTGGTCCAGCAGCACGACGCGGTGCCCGTCCAGGAAGGCCGGCACCACCCGGTCCCACGCCGACTGGTCGGAGCCGAAGCCGTGCACGAACAGCACCGCGGGGCCGTCGGCGCGGCCCAGCACGCGCACGTGGTGGCCCAGGCCCAGGAGGTGCTCGGCGAGGTCGCGCACGTGGAACTGCACGCCGCCGGCGGGGTGGTGGCCGTGCCCTACAACGGCTCGGTGGCCCGGCTGTCCTTCGGCCCGCTGACCGCCGCCCGGGTGCGGCGCTGGGTCGTCGAGGGCGGCTTCGACGTCCTGCACGTGCACGAGCCGCTCTCGCCCAGCACGTCCCTGCTGGCCCTGTGGGCCGCCCAGCGCCCCGTGGTGGCGACCTTCCACAGCGCGAACCTGCGCTCGCGGGCCATGCAGGCGGCCTTCCCCCTGCTGCGGCCCAGCCTGGAGAAGATCGCCGCGCGCATCGCGGTCAGCGAGGACGCCCGCCGCACCGTCGTCGAGCACGTCGGCGGCGACGCCGTGGTCGTCCCCAACGGGGTGTTCACCGAGCGGTTCGCGCGCGCCGCGCGCCGGCCGGAGTGGTCCGGCACGCCCGAGCGGCCCGTCGTGGCCTTCGTCGGCCGCCTCGACGAGCCCCGCAAGGGGCTGGGGGTGCTGTGCGCGGCCGTCCCGCACGTGCGCGCCGCGCTGCCCGGGGCGCGCTTCCTCGTCGCCGGCCGCGGCGACGTGCAGGCCGCCCGCGCGGCGCTGGCGGACCCCTCGGCGGTGGAGTTCCTCGGCGCCGTCGACGACGACGCCAAGCGGTCCCTGCTGGCCTCGGCCGACGTCTACCTGGCCCCGCACACCGGCGGGGAGAGCTTCGGCATCGTCCTGGTGGAGGCGCTGGCCGCCGGGGCCGCGGTCGTCGCCAGCGACCTGGGGGCCTTCCGCCGCGTCCTGGACGACGGCGCGCACGGGGTGCTCTTCCCCACCGGGGACGCCGCCGCCGCCGCCCGGGCGCTGGTGGCGCTGCTGGCCGACCCCGCCGAGCGCGCCCGGCTCGCGCGCGCGGGGCAGCGCGCCGCGCACCGCTACGACTGGTCCGTGGTGGCCGCCGACGTGCTGGCCGTGTACGAGACGGTGCGGGCCGGCGAGCAGGCGCGCTCCTCGGGCGAGCAGCGGCGGGGCGGCGGGTGACGGCCCTCGCCTGGGCGCTGGCGGCCCTGCTGCTGCTGTGCCTGCTGGCCTGGTACCTCTCGGCCACCGCGCAGCGCCTGGACCGCCTGCACCGGCGCGTGGAGACCAGCCGGGCGGCGCTGGACGCCGAGCTGACCCGCCGGGCCTCGGCGGCGCTGGAGCTGGCCACCTCCGGCCGGCTGGACCCGGCGACCTCGCTGCTGCTGGCCGACGCCGCGACCGCGAGCCTGGACGCGCCGCGCACGCCCGCGGCCCTGCGCGAGGCCGCCGACGCCGACGACGCCCAGCGCTGGCGCGCCGAGAGCGACCTGACCCGCGCCCTGAGCGCGGCCCTGCCCGGCCCCGGCCCGGACGAGGGCACCGACGCGGGTGCCGACGCGGGCGGGGGCGGGCAGGGA
>NZ_JAAALM010000376.1 GCF_009906395.1 Kineococcus indalonis | reverse complement strand
GGCTCGGAGGAAGCTCCGGCGTGCCGGTGGGCGCTGGGAGATTACGCCACGCCGGAGCTTCCTCCGAGCCCCCTTCTTCTAGACAATCGGGGGGGTGAGCGCAGGGAGGGGGTGCCCGTGACGACCGACAACTCCCGCGCGGGGCCGGTGGCCCCCGCCGCGACCGCCCCCGCCGGCGCGACCTCCAGCACCGCCTCCGCGGCCGTCCTGCGCCACCTCGCCACGACCCTGCCCCTGCGCCCGCCGCGGCCCGCGGCGGCGCGCGCCAGCGCCGGCCGCGTGCGCCAGGCGTACGAGTCGCTGTCCGCGGGCGTGGTCGTCACCGACCCCACCGGGCTCGTCCTGGACGTCAACCCCGCCTACGAGACCCTGCTGCGCCGCCCCCGCGAGCTGCTGGTGGGCCGGGTCCTGCAGGACGTCGTCCTCACCGCCGAGGGCCGCTTCCCGCTGGAGGACGTCGTGCGCCACCTGCTCACCGGCGGCGGCGCCCTGGTGTGCGAGGCGCTCGTGCGCCGCCCCGACGGCACCACCTTCCCCGGGCGCGCCACCGTGGCGCTGGCCCGGATCGACGGCGGCACCGTCGTCGTCACCCAGCTCGCCGAGGACGACGAGCAGCACCGGCGGGCCGCCGACCAGCTGCACCGCACCGGCCACGACCCGCTCACCGGCCTGCGCGACCGCGCCGCCCTGCTGGAGGAGCTGGGCGCGCGCCTGGCCGCGCCGGGCCCGCCGCTGGCCCTGCTGGTGTGCGACCTGGACCGCTTCCGGGTCCTCAACACCGACCTGGGCCACGAGGGCGCCGACGAGGTGCTGGTGACCGCCGCGCGCCGCCTGCTGGGCGCGGTGCGCGGCGGCGACGTCGTCGCCCGCCTGGGCGGCGACGAGTTCGCCGTCGTCGTCGACGGCCTGGCCGGCCCGCTGGCCGGCGCGGCGCTGGAGGCCGCCGGCCGGCTGACGGCGGTGCTGGGCGAGCCGATGCGCGTGGACGGGCGCGAGGTCGGCTGCGCGGCCGGCGTCGGCGTCGCGGTCGCCGAGCGCGGCGCCGGGCGCGCCCCGGAGTCGCGAGCGCTGCTGCGCGACGCCGGCACGGCGCTGCGCGAGGCGAAGTCGGCCGGCCCGGGCACGGTGCGCCTGTTCCGGCCCGTGATGCGCGAGCGGGTGCTGGGGCGCCTGGAGCTGGAGAACGGGCTGCGCCGGGCGCTGGCGCGCGGGGAGCTGGAGGTGCACTACCAGCCGGTGGTGCGCCTGGCCGACGGCACGCGCACCGGGTTCGAGGCGCTGGTGCGCTGGCGGCACCCCCAGCGCGGCCTGCTGCTGCCCGAGGACTTCCTGCCGGTGGCCGGCGAGGCGGGCCTGGCCGCGGCCGTGGACGCGTTCGTGCTGGAGCGGGCGCTGGACCTGCTGCAGCGCCGCCCGGGCGTGCGCGTGGCCGTGAACACCTGCGCCACCCGCTTCGACGGCACCTTCGCCGACGAGGTCGCCGCCGGGCTGCGCCGGCGGGGCGTGGCGCCGGGGCGGCTGGTGGTGGAGCTGCTGGAGCACTCGCTGCTGTCGGGGGACACCACCACCGTGCGGGAGCTGGCGCGCCTGGCGGAGGAGGGCGTGGGCGTCGCCATCGACGACTTCGGCACGGGCTACTCGGCGCTGGCGTACCTGCAGCACCTGCCGGTGACGTCGCTGAAGCTGGACCGCGCCCTCGTCGCCGACCTGCCCGAGGACGCCGCGGCGGACCGCATCGCGGCGGCGGTGGCGGGCCTGGCGCGCGGGCTGGGCCTGGTGGCGGTGGCCGAGGGCGTGGAGACCGTCGCGCAGGCGGTGCGGCTGCGCGCGCAGGGCTGGGAGTTCGCGCAGGGCTGGTTCTACGGGCGGCCCGCGCCCGAGCAGCACTGGTACCCGGCCCCGCGCGGCGGCACCATCGGGTGGACCGCTCGTCCGGAGGATCCGCAGCCCGGGAGGTCACCGTGAGCACCAGCGCCCCCACCCCCTCGACCGTGCAGGACCAACCGGAGCTCAAGCGGGTCCTGGGGCCCAAGCTGCTGCTGCTGTTCGTCGTCGGCGACATCCTCGGCACCGGCGTGTACGCGCTGACCGGCCAGGTCGCCGGCGAGGTCGGCGGCGCCGCGTGGCTGCCCTTCCTCGTCGCCTTCGCCGTGGCGACCCTGACGGCGGTGTCCTACCTGGAGCTGGTCACCAAGTACCCGCAGGCCGCCGGCGCCGCCCTGTACGTCCACAAGGCGTTCGGCGTGCAGTTCCTCACCTTCCTGGTCTGCTTCGTCGTCATGAGCTCGGGGATCACCTCGGCCTCGGCGGCCTCGCGGGCGTTCGCGGCGAACCTCGCCGAGGGCCTGGGGTGGGCGGCGAGCGACGGCGCCGTGCTGACGGTCGGCCTGGTGTTCATCCTGCTGGTGATGGCGGTGAACTTCCGCGGGGTCGGCGAGAGCGTGCGGCTCAACGTCGTGCTGACCCTCGTGGAGCTGTCCGGGCTGCTGCTGGTGATCGGCGTGGGCGCCTGGTTCCTGGGCGGCGGGGAGGGCGACTTCTCCCGCGTCGTGGCGTTCGAGACGCCGGAGGACAAGAGCCTGCTGCTGGCGGTGAGCACGGCGACGTCGCTGGCGTTCTTCGCGATGGTCGGCTTCGAGGACTCGGTGAACATGGCCGAGGAGACGCGCGACCCCAGCCGCGTCTTCCCCCGCGTGATGCTCACCGGCCTGGGCCTGACGGCCGTGGTGTACGTGCTGGTGTCGATCTGCGCGGTGGCCGTGGTGCCGGTGGGCGAGCTGCGGGCCAGCGAGACGCCGCTGGTGGAGGTCGTGCAGACCGCCGCGCCGGGGTTCCCGATCTCGGACCTGCTGCCGTTCATCTCGATGTTCGCGGTGGCGAACTCGGCGCTGATCAACATGATGATGGCCAGCCGCCTGCTGTACGGGATGAGCAAGCAGGGCGTGCTGCCGCCGGTGCTGGCCACCGTCCACCCGTTCCGGCGCACCCCGTGGGTGTCGATCCTGCTGACGACGGCCCTGGCGGTGGCGCTGCTGGCGTACGTCTCGCTGGAGCCGGACTCGCCGGTCGTGGCGGTCCTGGGCGGCACCACCTCGCTGCTGCTGCTGACGGTGTTCTGCGTGGTGAACGTCTCGGTGCTGGTGCTGCGCCGGGACCCGGTGGGTCACCGGCACTTCTCCGCCGGCCGGGTGGCGCCGGTGCTGGGCGCGCTCTCGTGCGCGTACCTGGTGCTGCCGTGGACGTCGGGGCGGGCGGTGGAGCAGTACCGCATCGCGGGGGTGCTGCTGGCGCTGGGCGTGGTGCTGTGGGGGGTGAACCACCTCGTGGCGCGCCGCCGCACCGCCGTGCGCTGAGGCCCGCCGGCGGTCGCGGGGCTCCGGCGGTCGCGGGGTCTCAGCGGTCGTGGCGGGCGCGCCCGGCGCGCGAGCCGGCGTAGGCGGGCTCGCGCAGCCGCAGCCACCGCTGCGGCACCTCCATCCCCGGCACCGGGTAGCGGCCGGGGTCGAAGGTGAGCACCCGGTCCGGGGCGGTGGCGGGGTCCTCGCGCAGGTGCAGCTCGGCGAAGGGCCGCCACGGCCCGCGCGGGGCGGCCACGGCCAGCAGGAAGCACCCCCCGCGCCAGCGGGCCGCGGTCAGCAGCGGACCGGCGGGGGTCCGGAACGCCGCCACGCTGGAGTAGGTGCCCGAGCGCCAGTCCAGCGCCGGTCGCAGCAGGCGCCGCCGCGCGCCGCGGTCGCCGGTGGTGGACAGCAGCAGGTCGCGCGGCTCGCCGTCGGGTCCGGTCACGCGCAGCGCCAGGCCCAGCACGTCCGGCAGCGGTCGGGGCAGCCCGGCGGCGCGGGAGAAGCGCACGAGGGCGCGGTCGGTGCCGGGCTCGTCCAGCCACGCCACCCCGGTGCGCTCGCGCAGCCCGTGCCGGGCGAGCTCGGCGGCCACGACGGCCCCGCGGGTGTGCACGGCCTTGCCGCGCCGGGCGGCGGCGGCCAGGCGGAAGGCGGTGCGCAGCGCGGGGGAGTCCGGCACGCTCCCGGGCCGCTCGGGCAGCGTCGTCCCCGCCTCCGGCACCAGCTCCGCCGCGCTCACC
>NZ_JAAALM010000375.1 GCF_009906395.1 Kineococcus indalonis | reverse complement strand
GGTCTATCCCACGCGCGGCCCCGCCGCCCGACGAGCCGCCGCGGGCGCTGGGACTGCGCGCCCGGAGGTGACAAGGTGTGACGACGCGGCGGGCCGGCCCGCGGCGCCGCCACGGCCGGGAGGGGGAGGGGACGCTGAAGCGCCTGGTGCAGCGCTGGCACCGCCTCATGCTGCGCACCACCCTGCAGCGGCGGGTCTCCGTCATGGCCGGCGTCGTCCTGCTCGTGGCGCTGGTGCTCACCGTCGTGCTGGCCCAGAACGTGCGGCACACCTTCGGCGAGGACCGCCGCGCCGACCAGGAGCAGTGGGTGCAGGTCTCCACCGCGATGGACCGCTACCAGCAGACGCTCGTGCAGCTGCAGTCGGTGCACCACCAGTACGTCCTGTCCGCGGACCCCACCCAGACCCCCATCCTGGCCGCCCAGCGCGAGCGCCTCCTCGGCCAGCTCGACGACCAGGAGGACGCCCTGCGCGGGGCCGTGGCCCGGCTGCACGACGACGACACCGACACCGAGACCCAGGCCGAGCGCCGCCTCGACGAGATCGTCACCGACGTCGACGGCTGGCAGAGCGTCCTCGTCGAGCAGGCCCGCGTGAAGCGCACCGGCGACCCGGAGGGCCTGCGCAGGGTCCTGGCCAACGCGCCCGCCGCCCAGCAGTTCTCCGCCACCTACGCCGACATCGTCGCCTTCACCGACGTCCTGGACACCCGGCGCGACCAGGACGTCGCCCAGGCCGAGGAGGACCTCGGGCGGCTGCAGGCCGTGCAGACCGGCGTCGCGGCCGTCGCCCTGCTCATGGTGCCCGCGATCCTGCACTTCGTGCGCCGCTGGGTGCTGCGCCCCCTGGACCGCCTCTCCGAGCAGATGCTGCGCGTGGGCGGCGGCGACCTGCAGACCCCCGTGGGCCTGCCCGGCCCGCCCGAGCTGGCCGCCGTGGCGCGCTCGGCCGAGACGATGCGCCGGCGCATCCTCGACGAGCTCGCCGACGCCGTCTCCGCCCGCGAGGCCCTGGCCCAGGGCCAGCCCCTCGTCGCCGAGGTGCGCGACCAGCTCGCCGCCCACGAGCTGCCCGCCCTGCGCGGCTGGACGGCCGCCGCCGCGCTGCGGCCCGCCGAGGGCCTGCTCGCCGGCGACTGGTACGACGTGCTGCCCCTGGCCGACGGCCGCTACGCCGTCGTCGTCGCCGACGTCTCCGGGCACGGCGCGCGCGCCGGCATCGTCGCCATCCAGCTCAAGCGCCTGCTGGAGGCCGCCCTGCACCTGGCGCCCGAACCGGACCTGGCCCTGTCGCTGGCCGCGCGGGTCTTCACCGACGAGGCCGAGCGCTTCGCCAGCTGCGTCGTCGTCGTGGTCGACCCCGACTCCGGGGTGGTGCGCTACGCCAACGCCGGCCACCCCGCCCCGTTCGTGGTGCGCGCCGACGACGGGGCGGTGCGCCTGGTCGGCCAGCTGGAGGCCACCGGCCCCCTGCTGTCCTGGCTGCACCTGGACACGCCCGGCGCCTGGAGCAGCGGCACCACCTCGCTGGCGCCCGGCTCGATGCTCGTCGTCTACACCGACGGGCTCACCGAGGCCCGCCCCGTCGGCAGCACCGACGAGCTGGGCGTGGAGGGCGTGCTCGCCGCGCTCTCGCGCCTGCCGGAGCTGACCCCGCAGACCCTCGTGGACGAGGCCCTCGACGTCGCCCGCCGCTTCAGCGGCGGGCGGGCCCGCGACGACGTCACCCTCGTCGTGCTCGCCCGCGGCGCGCGCGGACCGTGCGGGGCCGCTCGGGCGCGCGCCTACTGTGGAGGGCGTGAACGACGCAGCGCCCCGCACCGCCGACGCGACCCGACGGCGGTGGTGGGCCGAGGCGGAGGCGCTCGGCGGGACCTCGGCGCTCCTGGACCACCCCGACGCCCCCGACGCCGTGCTGGACCTGACCACCGCGCACCCCTCCGGCCTGGCGCAGCTGCTGGCCGGCGGGCCCGCCCCGCTGTCCAGCCTGGTGCGCGAGTCCGGCGCCTTCGCCGACGCCCGCCGCCGCGCGCGCGCCGTGCACCGCCGCGCCGCCGAGCTGC
The DNA here is from genome assembly GCF_009906395.1 of Kineococcus indalonis. GTDB lineage: Bacteria > Actinomycetota > Actinomycetes > Actinomycetales > Kineococcaceae > Kineococcus > Kineococcus indalonis. Next base: position 2,027 of record NZ_JAAALM010000375.1, on the reverse strand, counting down.
TCGCCCAGCGCGGCACCCGCGCCCCCGCCGTGGCCGTGGGCACCGCCACCTGGACGCCCCCCGCCGGCCCCGCGCGCCGCACGCCGCTGCTGCTGCGGCGCTGCTCGCTGACGCCCGCCGGGGAGTCCCTGGACGACTTCGTGGTGCGCCTGGACGCCGGCGTGCTGGTCAACCCGGTGCTCGTGCGCGCCGCCCGCGCCGAGCTGGGCGTGGAGCTCGACGCCGCCCGCGTCGCGCACGCCGTGGGCCGCCACCGCGGCTTCGACCCCGACCCGGCCCTGGAGGAGGTGCGCCGCCAGCTGGCCGGTGCGCCCGGGCTGCGGGTGGAGCGCCGCCTGCTGCTGGGCACCTTCGCCGACCCCGGCTCGGACCTGCTGGCGCACCTGCGCGACCACGGCGCCGACGTGCGCGGGCACCGCGTCGTGCGCGCCCTGGCCGAGCAGGTGGCGGTGCGCCCCGCCGCGCCCCTGGAGGGGCGCCCCGCCGAGCGCGCCGCCCGCACCGGCCTGGAGCTGGACCCCGCCCAGCGGCGCGCCGTCGAGCACGTCCTGGCCGGCGGCGACCTGCGCCTGGAGGCCCCCGCCGGCACCGGCGCCACCCAGGTCGTCGCGGCCCTGGTCTCCGCCGGCGCCGCCGCCGGGCGCACCACCCTGGTCGTGGCCGACTCCGCCGCCGAGCGCCGCGCCCTGGAGGAGCGGCTGCGCGCGGCCGGCCAGGGGCGGCTGCTGCTGCACCTGGTCGCCGACCTCGACCCCGCCGCCGTCCTGGCCGACGTGCGCGAGCAGGTGCGCACCGCGCGCGAGGAGGCGCACGCCCGCTCCGCGCGCGCGGACGCCGGCGGCACCGGCGCGCGCCCGGACCCCTCCGCCGGCGCGGCCGCGCTGGAGGAGCACGCCCGCGCCCTGCACCGCCCGCGCGCGCCGTGGGGCGTCAGCGCCCACGACGCGCTGGAGGCGCTGGCCGGGCTGGCCGAGCGCCCCGTGCCCGCCACCACCACGCGCCGCCTGCGCGGGGAGGCGCTGACGGCGTGCCGCCGCCAGGACCTGCCGGTGTGGGCCGGGCGGGTGCGCCGGGCCGTGGAGCTGGGCGCCTTCGACGTCACCGGCTCCACGACCCCGTGGGCCGGTGCGCAGCTGCGCAGCCGCGGGGCGGCCGAGGAGGCCCTGGCCCGCGTGCGCCGCGTCGCGGAGGAGACCCTGCCGACGGCCCGCGCCCTCATGGCCACCGTGTGCGACGCCGTGGGGCTGCGCGGGGCGGCGTCGGTGGCCGAGGCCACCGAGCGGGTGGAGCTGCTGGAGGGCGTGCGCACCACCGTCGCCCGCTTCGGCCCCGACGTGTTCGCCGGTTCCCTGGGCGACGTGGCCGCGGCCACCGCCACGGCGGCGTGGCGCCGCGAGAACGGCGTGCGCATGGGCGTGCTGGCCCGCTGGCGGTTGCGGCGCCAGGCCCGCGCGATGGTGGCGCCCTCGGCGGCGCCGGAGGGCGCCGCCGAGCTGCACGAGTGGCTGCAGCGCGCCCGCGCCCAGCGCCTGGCGTGGCAGCGCGTCTCGGTGCGCGAGGCCGCGCCGCGCGTGCCCGAGGGCCTGGAGGAGCTGCGCGCCGCGGTGGCGGCGCTGCGCACCGACCTGGTGGACCTGCAGCGGGTGCTGCCGGCGCGGCTGGTCGAGGAGCTCGCCGAGCCCGCCCGCGGCGCCTCGCTGCTGGAGGTGCCGCTGCCGGAGCTGACGGGGCTGCTGCGCTCGCTGGCCGCCGGCGGCGCCGCCCTGGACGACCTGCCCGAGCGCACGGTGCTGCTCGACGAGCTCGCCGCCGCCGGCTGGCAGCCGCTGCTGGACGACCTGGGCGCGCGCTGGGACGGTCCGGGCAGCCTGGACCTGGCCGCGGAGGTGGAGCGCGCGTGGTGGTCGGGCGTGCTGGAGGCCCTCTCGCTGGCCGACCCGCTGGTCGGCGCCCCCGACGCGGCGGTGCTGCGCAGCGCCCGCGCCGAGCTGCAGCTGGCCGAGGCGGCCGCGCGCGCCCACGACGCC
>NZ_JAAALM010000374.1 GCF_009906395.1 Kineococcus indalonis | reverse complement strand
GGGGGAGGGTTCAGAGCTGGGCGCGGCGGTGCTCGACGGCCCCCAGCACCGTCTTGCGGCCCTTGCCGAGCTCCTTCTCCGCCCGCTCGGCGCGGTCCAGCTCGTCCGCGTCGTCCATGCGCCGCACCCGCTGCGCCGCCTCGGCGGCGGTGAGGTCGATCAGCTCGGCGGCCTCGCGGGCGTGCCGGGCCGCGTCGGTGTCGGCGACGTGCTGGCCCCGCCCGGAGCGCTTGCGCTCCTCGGTGGCGCGCTCCTCCTCCTCGCTCAGCAGCTCCCACGCCGCCTCGGGCAGGTAGCGCTGGGTGCCCCCGCCGGTGCGGGCCCGCGTCGAGCCGTCGGCGGTGCGCCAGTCCTGCCCGGTCCACTCCTGCAGGTGCTGCTGGGACTCGCTGCGCCGCTCGGGGTGGCGGTAGCCACCGCCCTGCGCCTCGTACTCGTGCGTGAGCAGCTGGCTCTTGCGCGCGCTCCACCGGCCGGGCTCCCCGCCCTTGTCGCCGGCCTTGATCTCCTCCTTGAGCCGCTCGCGCAGCTCCGGCTCCGTGTAGTCCTCGCCGTAGTCCTCCGCCGACTTCCCGCTCATGGCGTGCAGGTACCCCGGCGGGGGCCGGTCGATGCGCGCCGGCCCCCGGTCCTGCGGTGCGCGGGGCTCAGCCCATCGTCTTCTGCCCGTCGAGGGACTCGCGCAGCACGTCGGCGTGCCCGGCGTGCTGGGTGGTCTCGGCCAGCACGTGCAGCAGGACCCGCCGCGCCGACCAGCGCGCCCCCGGCTCGAACCACGGCGCCGGCGGCAGCTCCCGGTCGGCGTCCAGGTCCGGCAGGGAGCGCACGACCTCCTCGGTGCGCCGGGCCACCGCGTCGTAGGCGTCGAGGACGTCGGCCAGGCGCTCGCCGGGCAGCACCCGGAACCCGTCGGCCCAGGTGTCGCCGTCGGTGCCGCTGACGGCCTCGGGGCCCTCGGTGAGGAACCCGGTCCACCCGGACTCCACGAGGGTGACGTGCTTGACGAGCCCGCCCAGGCACAGCTCGCTGACGGTGGTGCGCCGCGCGGCCTGCTCGTCGGTCAGGCCGCGCACGGTGTGCCGCAGGAAGCCGCGGTGCAGGGCCAGCGCGCTCAGCAGGTCCTCCACCTCCCGGCTCGCGGCGCCGGCGGCGGTGGCGGGAGGGGCGGGGGTGGTGCCGGGGGTGTTCGTCGTCGTGGTCATGCCTCCACACTCCTGCCCGAAGGTGACAGTTCCCGACCGCTGCCCCGAGCGGGTCCGCGCCGATCCGAGGAGGGGTCCGTGTCCACCAGCGCCCGCACCCTGCAGCTGCTGTCGCTGCTGCAGTCGCACCGCCTCGTGGCCGGCGCGGAGCTGGCCGCGCGCCTGGAGGTCTCGCTGCGCACCCTGCGCCGCGACGTGGACCGGCTGCGCGAGCTGGGCTACCCCGTGCAGGCCCACCGCGGCGGCGCGGGCGGCTACCGGATGCTGCCGGGGGCGAGCCTGCCGCCGCTGGTGCTCGACGACGACGAGGCCGTCGCCCTGGTGGTGGGCCTGCAGGCCGCCGCCTCCTCCGCGGTGGCCGGCACCGCGGAGGCGTCGGTGCGGGCGCTGGCGAAGGTGGGCGCGGTGCTGCCCGCGCGGCTGCGCCGGCGCGCCGAGGCCCTGGGGGAGGCCACCGTGCCGGCGCGCTGGGCGGAACCGGTCGCCGTCGTCGACGCGGCCGTGCTCACGGCGCTGGCGCAGGCGTGCCGGGGCCGCCAGGGCGTGGAGTTCGAGCACACCGGCGCCGACGGCGAGGTGGTGGCGCGCCGCGCCGACCCGCACCGGCTCGTGCGGATGGACCCGTACTGGTACCTGCTGGCGCACGACCTGGACCGGCACGACTGGCGGGTCTTCCGCCTGGACCGCGTCGCCGGGGTGCGCGGAACGGGGCGGGTGTTCGCCCCGCGCGAGGTGCCCGGCGGCGACGCCGGCGAGTTCGTGCGCCGGCGGTTCGACGGCGGCGCCGCCCGGCACGAGGTGCGCGCCCTCGTGGAGGCGCCGGCGGCCCGGGTGCGCCGCGCGCTGGGCCCGTGGGCGCGCGTGGAGGCCGACGGGGAGCAGCGCTGCGAGCTGCGGGTGAGCACGACCTCCCTGGACTGGGCGGCCTTCGCGCTGCTGCGCACGGGGGCGCGCTTCACCGTCCTGGAGCCGCCGGAGCTGCGCGAGCACCTGGCCTCCTGGGCCGCCCGCCTGCCCGCTCCCGACCCCGCGCCCGCTCACCGGGGGCGGGGCGGGCGCTAGCCTCGGGGCGTGACGAGCGCGACGGCCAGCGGGACCAGCACCACCTACGTCGTGGTGGACGGGGAGAACATCGACGCCACCCTGGGCGCCTCGATCCTCGACGGCCGGCCCGCCCCCGAGCAGCGCCCCCGCTGGGAGCGCCTGCTGGACTTCGCCCGCACCACCCACCAGCAGCCCGCCAAGGGCCTGTTCTTCCTCAACGCCAGCTCCGGCTACCTGCCGATGTCGTTCGTGCAGGCGCTGCTGGCGCTGGGCTACCAGCCGATCCCGCTGTCCGGCGGGCCGGGGGAGAAGGTCGTCGACATCGGCATCCAGCGCACGCTGGAGGCGCTGGCCGGCCGCGAGGGCGACGTGCTGCTCGCCAGCCACGACGGCGACTTCCTGCCGCAGATCGACGCCCTGCTCGACGGAACGCGCCGCGTGGGCCTGTTCGCCTTCCGCGAGTTCGTCAACAACCAGTACGCCGCCCTGTCCGAGCGGGGCCTGCGCGTCTACGACCTCGAGGACGACGTGCGCGCCTTCAACGTCGTCCTGCCGCGCGTGCGGATCATCTCCCTGGCCGACTTCGACCCGCTGCGCTACCTCTGACCCACCGGCCCCGTTTGCCGTTCCGGCACGCACGCTCGACCCCGCCCCACCCGTGGGGGCACCTTCCCCCGCGGAGGTGGTCCACGTGGACGAGCAGGTCGTGGAGAAGGTCGCGGGACGGGACGTCCCCGGGGTGTGGGACGCGGTGGTCGTCGGCGGCGGTGCCGCCGGGCTGAGCGGGGCGGTGGCGCTGGCGCGCTCGCTGCGCAGCGTGGTCGTCGTCGACGCGGGCGAGCCCCGCAACGCCCCCGCCGCGGGCGTGCACAACTACCTCAGCCGTGACGGGGTGCCCCCGCGCGAGCTGACGGCCCTGGGCCGGCGCGAGCTCGCCGGCTACGGCGGCACGGTCGTCGACGGCGAGGCCGCCGACGCCCGCCGGCTGCCCGGCGACGGGCCCGCGCGCTTCGAGGTGGTCCTGCACGGCGGGCGGGTGCTGCGCTCGCGGGCGCTGCTGGTGGCCACCGGCGCCGTCGACGAGCTGCCGGACGTGCCCGGGCTGCGCGAGCGGTGGGGCCGCGACGTGCTGCACTGCCCGTACTGCCACGGCTGGGAGGTGCGCGGGCAGCCGATCGCCGTGCTCGCCACCAGCCCGGTGTCCTTCCACCAGACGCTGATGTGGCGCCAGCTCAGCGACGAGGTCACCGTCGTCCTGCACGGCGCCGAACCCTCGCCCGAGCAGTGGGAGCAGTTCGCCGCCCGCGGCGTCGCCGTCGTCGACGGGCCCGCCGCCGGCGTGCGCGTGCAGGGCGGCGCGCTCACCGGCGTGCAGCTCGCCGACGGCCACGTGGTGCCCGCCCGGGCGCTGGCGGTGGCCTCGCGTCCGCTGGTGCGCGCCGGGTTCCTCGCCGGCCTGGGCCTGCGGCCGGTGGACGTCGAGGTGATGGGGCACGTCGTGGGCAGCGCCCTGCCCGCCGGGCCCGCCGGGGCCACGGACGTCCCGGGGCTGCGGGTGGCGGGCAACGCCGCCGACCTCGTGGCGCAGGTCGGCTCCTCGGCCGCGGCCGGCGTGCTCGCCGGCGCCGCCCTGAACGCCGACCTGGTCGCCGACGACGCCGCGCGCGCGGTCGCCGCGCGCCGCGCCCGGGACTCCTCGCCCGCCGCGGTGTTCGCGCCACGCTCGGAGGCGGCGGTGGCGGCGCGGGTCCTGGGCGCCCGGGCCCACGGCACCAGCGCCTAGGAGCAGCGCCCGGGAGCAGCGCCCGGGAGCAGCGCCCGGGAGCAGCGCCCGGCGGGGCGGG
>NZ_JAAALM010000373.1 GCF_009906395.1 Kineococcus indalonis | reverse complement strand
CCCGATGCGCACCCAGCCCGAGCCGGAGTCGGCGACCTGCTGCAAGGCGGTGGTGTTCACCGGCCAGTCCCGCCACAGGGAGAACACCTCCACCCCCGTCCCCAACACGCGCGAGGGAGCCGCCGCACGCCCCCCGTGCTCCTCCTGCGCGTCCAGGTCCCCCGGCGCCGGGACGCGCACCAGCAGCGCGGTCACCACGAGCACGAGCACGAGCACGCCCAGCACCGCGCGCACCCGCGGGCCGCGCGACGTGCTCACGGGTTCAGCCCACCGGTCCGGGGCGGTCGAGCACGCCGGTCACCGGGTGCGGCTGCCCAGGCGCGGCTCCCGCAGGTCGATGGACCTGACGCCCCGGCGCACGCCCCGGTACACCTCCACGACCTGCGCGGTGGTGCTCGCCACGTCGTGGTGGTCCACGACGTGGCGACGGGCCAGTTGCCCCTCGGCGTCGGCGCGCGAACGGTCGCCGAGCCGGTGGGCGAGCGCCTGCGCGAGGGCCACCGGGTCCTCGGGCGGCACGACCGCCGACCGCGCCGCGGCCGGCACGGCCTCGCGGGCGCCGGCGACGTCGGTCACCACGACGCTGCGCGCGCACGCGCCCGCCTCCAGCGGGACCAGCGCCATCCCCTCCCAGCGGGAAGCCAGCACCACGCAGTCCGCGGCGGTGTACCAGGGCAGAGCCTCGCCGCGGCCGGCGAACCGGACGCCCGCCGGCGCCCGTGCCTGCAACCGCTCCCGCTCCGGGCCGTCGCCGACGAGCACCAGCTGCGCGTCCGGCAGGGCGCTGCGCACCGCCGACCACGCCTGCAGCAGCACGTCCTGACCCTTCTGGCGGCTCAGCCGCCCGACGCAGACCGCCAGGGGACCGTCGCCCAGCCCCAGTTCCGCGCGGACCGCACCGCGGTCACCGGGGGCGAAGCGCGCGGTGTCGACGCCGTTGGGCACGACCACCGCCCTGCCGTCGAGGGCCAGGTCCGCGTCGAGGCCCTGCTGCAGCTCCGCCCGGCTGACGCACAGCACGCGGTCGGCCCACCGCAGGGTCCGCCGTTCCCACTCCAGGGCGGCTGCCCGCACCGGCCCCTCCACCGCCAGGAAGGACCACGCGTGCGGCTGGTAGACGGTGGGCACCCGACCGCGCAGCACCGCGCGCCCGACGAGCCCGGCCTTGGCGCTGTGCAGGTGCACCACGTCCGGTCGGGCCTCGCGGACGGCGCGGCGCAGCCGCACGGCCTCACCGGTGACCGAGGGGCCCGGGCTGCGCCGCGCCGACCACGGCAGGACCTCGGCGCCGGCGCTCGCGGCCTCGGTGGCCAGGTCGCCGCCGGGCGGGCACGCAAGGAGCACCTCCCACCCCTCGGCGGCCTGGTGCCGCACGAGGTCGACGACGCAGCGCGCGACGCCCTCGGTGGTGGGCTGGGACACGTGCAGCACGCGCGGTCGCTGGGGTGCGCTCACCGGGTGCCCGCCGGGCCGAGCCGGAGCGTTCGTCGGGGTGCTGCCGCTGCGCTCCGACCGCGGTGCCCTCGGTGCAGGACCACGTTCCTCCTCGCCGGCTGGTGGTGGACCGGTGCGCCCGGTCCGCGGCGGTCCGGCGGCCGGACCGCCGCGGCAGCTCACCCTAGGCGGCGGCGGCGCTGACGCAACACGGGTCCCGAGGTGCGCGCCCGGGCGCGGCTGGGGAGAGTTGCGCGCGTGACAACCGCGGCCACCGCTCCCGCAGCGCCGGCGTCCTCGCGCGAGCCGTGGACCGGCTCACCGCTGCGCGTCCTCGTCGCCACCTCGGCGGACCCCGCGCAGGACGAGCAGCTCCCCGGGGACGAGGCGCGCGTCCTCGCCCTCGCCGCCGGTGCGCAGCGCCTCGACACCCTGGTGGTCCGCGTCGGCGCGGGCGGCGGCGGCGTGCGCGCGGCGCGCCGCGTCCGCAGCGCGCTGCGCGCGGCCGACCCCGACGTCGTCCTGGCCACCGGGCGCGCCGCCGCGGCTGCCGCGGTGCCCGCCGCGGTGCTGACCGGGCACCGCGTCGTGCGGGTGCGGCACGCGCACGAGGACCCACTGCCGGGGTGGCTGGAGCGCCGCTGCACCGTCGTGACCCCCGCGTCCTCGAGCGGGGCCGACGCGGCCCACCGCCTCGCGGGGGCCCTGGCCGAGGTGGTGGCGCGCCCCGGCGCCGGCATCGACCCCGCCCAGGCACCGCCGATGAGCCTGGTCGTGCCCGTGTGGCGCGAGGGGGCCCTCGTGGACGACCTCGTGGCCGCGCTGCTCCCGCAGCTGCGCGCCGACGACGAGCTGATCCTCGTCGACGACGGCAGCCCCGACGACACGGGGGAGCGGGTGGAGCGGGCGGCCGCCGAGCACCCGCAGGTCCGCGCGGTGCGCCAGCCGCGCAACGCCGGCGCCGCGGCCGCGCGCAACGCCGGGGTGGCCATCGCCCGCCACCCGCGGGTCGTCTTCACGGACGCCGGTTGCCACTGGGGCGCCTCCTGGCTGGACGGCATGCGGACGCCCTTCGCCGAGCCCGCACCGCCCGACCTCGTCGCCGGGGCGCACGAGGTGAGCCGCCGCGGCGTCCTCGAGGCGGCCTTCGCCGTCGGGTGCTACCCCGACCCGCGGGAGCTGCGGCGCGTCGGCCCCCTGACCGCCGCGTGGTCCAGGTGCTTCGGGCGCCGGTTCGACCCGACCCGCCCGGCGGGCCGCTCCATCGCCGTCACGACGGCGGCGATGGAGCGGGTCGGCGGCTGGCCGGAGGAGGTCAGGGCGCACGAGGACCTCGACCTCAGCCGAGCGATCGCGGAGGCGGGCCTCAAGTGCGTGGCGACCACCGACGCCCCCCTGGTGTGGGACCAGGCCGACGCCCGGGGCATGGCGCGCATGTACGTGCGCTACGGGCGGGGTGACGCCGAGGCGACGGACCGCCAGGCCCTGGCCCGCGACGCCGTGCGGGCCGCCGCCTACGTCGTCGGCCCCCTCGCCCTGGCCCTGGGGGGTCGCACCGCGCGTGCCCTCGTCCTCGCGGGTGCCGCCGTCTACGTGGCGGTGCCGGTCGCGCGCGCCGGGGCGGAGGAGCGGCCGGTGGCCACCGCCGCGCTGGTCCCTGTCGTCGTCGCCCTGAGGGACCTCGCCAAGGCGTGGGGGGCGCTGCGGGCGGTGCTGGAGCGCCGGGGCGGTCGACGGCCCTCCTGACCGGGCGCGGTGCGCTCAGCGGCGCAGCACGAGGGCGCCGACCACCCACACCACCGCGGCGAGGGTGCCGGCCAGGCCCTCCAGGGCCACGGCGAGCCCGACGCCCTTGAGGGCCACCGCGGTGGAGGACCACGCGGCGCCGGCGCGGCCGGGGGAGCGGGGCGTCGCGGCGCCGCCCGCCGGGCCTGCGCCGGGGCGCGCGCGCGGTGAGCGGGCCAGCTCGGCGAGGAAGACCCCGAGCACGAAGCCCAGGGGGAGGCCGAGCACGGGCACGGCGAAGAAGCCGACGACGCCGAGGGCGCCGCCGAGCAGCAGGGTGGTGCGCGGGATGCCGGCGCGGGTCAGGCGCCGGCCGGGCACGAGGTACATGGCGACCTGCCCGGCGACCAGCAGCGCGGCGGCCCCGGCGGAGAAGGCCCAGGCGGCGCCGCCCTGGACGGCGGCCCACACGAGCACCGCGAGGCCGATGAGGACCGTGCCCGGGAGCACGGGCACGACGACGCCGACGAGGCCCACGGCGATCGCCAGGGCCACGACGACGAGCCCGGCGTCACCCACGGGGGTGGCGCCGGGCTCGTCGGTCCGTGCGGGAGCTGTTCAGCGCCGCCTCAGCGCTCGTCGACCGGGGCGGTCGGCGAGGTGGAGGCGAGCTTGCGGGACTCGTCCTGGATGTCCCGCGCGACCTCGCGGAGGGCGTCGCGGTGCTCACGCCCGTGGTGGGCGCAGAAGAGCAGCTCGCCCCCGGAGGCCAGCAGGACCCGCACGTAGGCCTGGGCGCCGCAGCGGTCGCAGCGGTCGGCGGCCGTCATCGGGTCGCTGGCAAGGGCTGTTGTGGTGGTGGTCACTCCACGACTCCTTCCGGTCCTGCGGGCGGCGGCAGCGGGTGCTCCCGCGCCCACTCTCCCCCAACCC
>NZ_JAAALM010000372.1 GCF_009906395.1 Kineococcus indalonis | reverse complement strand
CCCCCGGGCCCGCACCGGCGGGCACCGCCGGCGCGCGCCGCGTGCGGGGCCTCAGGCCTCGCGCGCGGCGCGCGCCGCGCGTGCGGGGTCCTGGAAGGCGCGGGCGGAGGCGGCGACGTGCCGCTCCATGACCTCCGCCGCCCGCGCCGCGTCGCCGGAGGCGATGGCCCGGGCCACGCGGCGGTGCTCGGCCCACGCCCGCTGCCCCTGCTGCGGCACCGTCGTGGCGTACGCCCAGCGGATGCGGTCGGAGGCCCAGCGCAGCACCTGCGCCATGCTGCGCGCCCCGGAGGCGGTGGCGATGCGCTCGTGGAACTCCGCGTTCAGCCGCGCGCCGTCGGCGCGCCGCTCCTCGGCCACGGCCGCCAGGCCCTGCTCGACGAGGCGGTCGAGGTCGGCGACGAGCCCGCCGGCGCGGCCGGTGGCCACGAGCGCGGCGCAGCGGGCGGCGGTGACGCCCTCGGCCACGCGCCGCACCGCGTACAGGTCGGCGAGGTCCTCGACGGGGACCTGCGCCACGCGCGCGCCCGCGTTGGGGCGCAGCTCCACGAACCCCTCCCCCGCCAGCGCGCGCAGCGCTTCGCGCACCGGCACCCGGGAGGTGCCGTAGCGCTCCTGCAGCAGCGGCTCGGGCAGCCGCGAGCCCGGGGCGAGGACGCCGGTGAGGACGTCCGCGCGCAGGGCCGCGGTGACGCGCTCGGCGGAGGCGCCCACCTCAGGCGGCCCGGCCGGGGATGGCCGAGAGCAGCTCCGCGGTGTACTCGTGGCGGGGGTCGTCGAACACGTCGTCGATCCTGCCCCGCTCCACGACCCGCCCGCGCCGCATCACCAGCACGTCGTGGGCGACGTGGCGGGCCACGGCCAGGTCGTGGGTGATGAACAGGTAGCTCAGGCCCAGCTCGTCCTGCAACCGCTCCAGCAGCTGCAGCACCTGCTGCTGCACCAGCACGTCCAGGGCGGAGACCGCCTCGTCGCACACCACCAGCGCGGGGTCCAGCGCGAGGGCGCGGGCGATGGCCACGCGCTGGCGCTGCCCGCCGGACAGCTCCGCGGGCCGGCGCTGGGCCAGGGTGCGCGGCAGGGCGACGTGGTCGAGCAGCTCACCGACGCGGGTGCGCCGGCTGCGCGCGTCGCCGACGCGGAACACCCGCAGCGGCTCGTCGACCAGGCGCTCCACCGTCATCGTCGGGTCCAGGGAGCCGTGGGGGTCCTGGAACACCGGCTGCAGCTCGCGCCGGCCGCCGGTGGCGCGGACCTCGCCGGAGGTGGGCGCCTCCAGGCCCAGCACCAGCTTGGCGGTGGTGGACTTGCCCGAGCCGGACTCGCCGACGACGGCCGTGGTGGTGCCGCGCCGCACGGCGAAGGACACCCCGTCCACGGCGCGCAGCTTCTCGCGCTGCCCGCGCACCCGGTACTCCTTGACGAGGTCGCGCACGACGAGGACGGGTTCGGCGCGCGCGGCGGCGGCGGGCACCGCGCGCGGGGCGGTGCGGGCCGCGGCGGCGGGGGCGGCCGCCACCAGCCGGCGGGTGTACTCGTGCTGCGGGTCGTGCAGGACCGCGGGCGCCGGGCCGCGCTCCACGACGCGCCCGTCGGACATCACCACGACCTCGTCGCAGCGCTCGGCGGCCAGCGCCAGGTCGTGCGTGATGAGCAGCACCGAGGTGCCGCGGGCGGCGGTGAGGCGCTCCAGGCGGTCGAGGACCTGCCGCTGCACGGTGACGTCGAGCGCGGAGGTGGGCTCGTCGGCGACGAGCAGCTCCGGCTCGGCGGCCAGCGCCATCGCGATGAGCACGCGCTGGCGCATCCCGCCGGAGAACTCGTGCGGGTACTGCCGGGCGCGGCGGGCGGCGTCGGGGATGCCCGCCTCGGAGAGCAGCTCCACGGCCCGCGCGCGGGCGGCGGCGCCGCGGGCCAGGCCGTGCACCTCCAGGACCGCGGCGACCTGCCGGCCCACCCGCGCGGAGGGGTTGAGGTTGGACATCGGGTCCTGCGGCACGAGGCCGACCTGCCGGCCGCGCAGGCGCCGCAGCCGGCGCTCGTCACCGCCGCGCAGCGCGGCGGTGACGTCCTCGCCGCCGACGACGACGCGCCCGCCGGTGACGCGCCCGGTGCCGGGCAGCAGGCCCAGGACGGCGGCGGCGGTGGTGGACTTGCCCGAGCCGGAGGCGCCGACGACGGCCACGCGCTGCCCGCGGCGCACCACGAGGTCCACGCCGTGCACGACCCGCGCGGCGCCGGCGGCGGTGGTGTAGCCGACGTCGAGGCCCTCCACGCGCAGCAGCTCCCCGGCGCGGTCCTGCACGGGCCCCCGCACGGGGGCGCTCACCGGCCCGCCGCGTAGCCCTGGGCGCCGCGCGGGTTCGCGGCGGCGTGCAGGACGCCGGTGGCCGGGTCGCGCCCGACGCTGGAGAGCCGGCCCAGCGTCCAGGGCCCGGAGCGGGTCACGACGTGCCCGCGGCGCTCCAGGCCGGCGACGACGTCCTCGCCCAGGCGGGACTCCACCACGGCGCCGCCGGGGGTCCAGGTGCGCGGCCAGAACGAGCCGGGCATGGAGGTGGTGTGCAGGGAGGGCGCGTCGATGGCCTGCTGGGGCTCGTAGCCGCCCACGAGGCGGCGCAGCAGGTACACCAGCTGCCACTGGTCCTGCTGGTCGCCGCCGGGGGTGCCCAGCGCCTCCACGGGCACGCCGTCGCGCAGCAGCAGCGTGGGGGTCAGGGTGGTGCGCGGGCGCTGCCCGGGGCGCAGCGCGGAGGGGGAGGCCTCCTCCAGCCACGTCATCTGCAGCCGCGAGCCCAGGCAGAAGCCCAGCCCGGGGACGGTGGGCGAGGACTGCAGCCAGCCGCCGGAGGGGGTGGCGGAGACGACGTTGCCCCAGCGGTCGACGACGTCGACGTGGCAGGTGTCGCCGCGGGTGGTGCCCACGGCCTCCACGGTGGGCTCGCCCAGGGTGGGTTCGCCGACGCCGACGGCCTCGGGGGCCTCGGTGCGCAGCGGCGGCACGAACGGCTCGGCGCCGCCGACCCGCCCGGGGCGGAACTCGCGGCTGGCGCGCTCGGTGATCAGGGCGCGGCGCTCCTCGGCGTACTGCGGGGAGAGCAGGTGGGCGAGCACGGCCGGGTCGGCGGCGGAGCCGTAGTGGGCGTCGCGGTCGGCCAGGGCGAGCTTGAGGGCCTCCAGCACGACGTGGGCGCCGCGCTCGGTGGAGGGGTCCAGGTCGGCGTCGTCGAAGCCGTCGAGGATCGCCAGCGCCTGCAGCAGCACCGGGCCCTGCCCGAACGGGCCGGTCTTGGCCACGGTGGTGCCGCGGAACTCCAGCGTGCAGGCCGGCTCGTACCCGGCGGAGAACGCGGCGAAGTCGGCCACCTCGATCACGGCGGCGTGGTCGGTGCCGGAGGAGTGCCGGTGCGGGGTGCGCAGGAACTCCACGGCCTCGCGGGCCACGAACCCCTCGCGCCACTCGCGGCGGAACGCCTCGATGCGCCCCTCGCGGGTGCCCTCGCCCTCCCCGGCGGCGAGGAGGCGCTCCAGGGTGCGCGCCCAGGCGGGGTTGCGGACGACCTCGCCGGCCGCGGGCGGGCGCCCGTGCGGCATCCACAGCGCCGCCGAGGTGGGCCAGTGCTCGCGGAACAGGTCGGCGACGGAGGCGACGGTGGTGCCCACGCGGCCGACGACCGGGTGACCGTCGCGGGCGTAGCCGACGGCTGGTTCGAGGACGTCGGCCAGCTCCCAGGTGCCGTGGTCGCGCAGCAGCACCACCCAGGCGTCCACCGCGCCGGGCACGGCGGCGGCCAGCCCGCCGGCGCCGGGCACCAGGTCCAGGCCCTCGCCGCGGTAGTGCTCGATCGTGGCCGCCGCCGGGGCCGGGCCCTGCCCGTCCAGCACGACGGGTGCGGGGTCGGCGGCGGTGGCGAACACCGCGGTCATGTCGCCGCCGGGGCCGTTCAGGTGCGGTTCGACGACGTGCAGGACGAACGCGGCGGCCACGGCGGCGTCGAAGGCGTTGCCGCCGCGCTCCAGCACGGACTGCCCGGTGGCGGTGGCCAGCCAGTGCGTGGAGGCCGTCATGCCGAACGTGCCGCGCAGGGTGGGGCGG
>NZ_JAAALM010000371.1 GCF_009906395.1 Kineococcus indalonis | reverse complement strand
GCGGCACCACCCGCGCCCTGGCGCCCCCGCCGCCCAGGCGCACCGCGCCGCCGTCCTCGAGCGCCGGCCCGGACACGTCGCCCGCGTCCAGGGCCACCACCTCGCCGATGCGCGCGCCGGTGCCGTACAGCACCTCCAGCAGCGCGCGGTCGCGCAGCGCCACCGGGGAGCCGCCCGCACCGGCCACCTCCAGCAGCCGGGCCACCTCCTGCACCGTCAGCGCCGCCGGCAGCCGCCGCGGCGGCGGCGGCGGGCGCACCAGCGAGGCCGGGTCGGCGCCGCTGCGCCCCTCGGCGTGCAGGAAGCGGTGCCAGCCGCGCACCGCCGAGGCGGTGCGCGCCGCGGAGCTGGCCGTCAGGGGCGCGCCCCCGTCCGCACCGCTGCGCAGCGCCACCACGAAGGCGCTCACCGCCGCGCCGTCCACGGCCCCGGGGTCGTCCACCCCGCGCCCCGCCAGGAAGCGCAGGTAGCGGTGCAGGTCGCGCCGGTAGGCGCCCAGGGTGTTCTCCGACAGCCCCCGCTCCACCCGCAGGTGCACCAGGTAGTCGCGCAGCGCCCCCGCGAGCCGGCCGCCCGGCTCGCGCACGCCGGCGGGTGTCGCGGGGGGCGCGGGCGTCGCGGGCGGCACGCTGGTGACACTAGGGCAGCCGGGCGCACCGGGCGGGCAGCGACGCGGCCGCCCGGTGCGCCCGAAGGTGGCGGCCGCCCCGCGCGCGCGGGGCGGCGGCCACCTCAGCGCCTCAGCGCCTCAGCGCCTCAGCAGGCCTTCCGGCCACGGCTCGTCCGCCGGGCGCAGGGTCGACCAGCCCGCCGCCCGCGCGGCGTGCACCGCCAGCACCCCGATGACCGTGCCCGGGTTGTGCAGGCGCCCCTCCAGGACCGCGCGCACCGCCTCCTGCAGGGGCAGGCGCACCGGCACCATGTCGCGCTCCTCGTCCTCGCGGTCGTGCCGCTCGGCCGCGGGCACCGCCGACAGCCCGCGCGCCAGGTAGATGCGGTTGGCCTCGCTGGAGCCGCCCGGGGAGTTGAACCAGTCCACGACGACGGCCCAGTCGGCGGCCACCAGGTCCGCCTCCTCGGCCAGCTCGCGCTGGGCGGCGCGCAGCGGCGCCTCCCCCTGCACGTCCAGCAGGCCCGCCGGCAGCTCCCACAGCTCCCGGCGCACGGGGTGGCGGTACTGCTTGAGCAGCAGCACGTTCTCGTCGCCGTCCAGGGCCAGGACCGTCACCGCGCCCGGGTGGCGCTGCACGTCGCGGGTGACCGTGGACACCTCGCCGTCGGCGCCGGGCAGCTCCACCTCCTCGCGCACCACGTCCCACACGCGGCCGGCGAAGGCGACCTCGCTGGAGCGCAGCGCGCGCTGCACCCGCGCGTCGGCGACCCGCCCGCCGTCCACCACCGGCACCTCGAGCTCCTCGGGGAAGCCGCTCACGCGGTCACGTCCGACAGCTCGGCCGGCTCGCCCGCACCCGCGGGGCGCTCCTCGGCGTGCTCCTCGGAGGGCTCCGGCTCCACGTCCAGCAGCTGCTCCTCGCGCTGGCGCTGCAGGGCCGCGGCCACCAGGCCGGAGAACAGCGGGTGCGAGCGCGTGGGGCGGGACTTGAACTCCGGGTGCGCCTGGGTGGCCACGTAGTACGGGTGCACCTCGGCGGGCAGCTCCACGAACTCCACGAGCTCGCGGTCCGGGGACAGCCCCGAGAAGCGCAGGCCCGCGCGCTCCAGCTGCTCGCGGTAGGAGTTGTTCACCTCGTAGCGGTGCCGGTGGCGCTCGGAGATCCGCTCGCCGCCGTAGGTGGCCGCCACGACCGAGCCCGGCTGCAGCACCGCCTCGTAGGAGCCCAGGCGCATGGTGCCACCCATGTCACCGGCGCCGGCGACGATGTGCTTCTGCTCGGCCATCGTGGCGATGACGGGGTGCTCGGCGTCCGGCTCGAACTCCGTGGAGCTGGCCCCGGCCAGGCCGGCGACGTTGCGGGCGTACTCGATCACCATGCACTGCAGGCCCAGGCACAGCCCTAGGGTCGGCACGCCGTTCTCGCGCGCCCAGCGCAGCGCGCCGAGCTTGCCCTCGATGCCGCGCACGCCGAAACCGCCGGGCACGCAGACCGCGTCGACGTCGCGCAGGTGCCGGCGCGCGCCCTCGGGGGTGGCGCACTCGTCGGCCGCGACCCAGCGGATGTCCACCTTGGCGTCCTCGGCGAAACCCCCGGCGCGCAGCGCCTCGGTCACCGACAGGTACGCGTCGGGCAGGTCGATGTACTTGCCCACCAGGGCGATCTCGACGCGGCGGCGCGGGGAGTGCACCCGGCGCAGCAGCTCGTCCCAGGTGGTCCAGTCCACGTCGCGGAAGGACAGGTTCAGCTTGCGCACCAGGTACGCGTCCAGCCCCTCGCGGTGCAGCACCTTGGGGATGTCGTAGATCGAGGGCGCGTCCACGCAGGCCACCACGGCCTCCTCGTCGACGTCGCACATCGAGGCGATCTTGCGCTTGACGCCCTCGGGGATGTCCCGGTCCGAGCGGCACACGATCGCGTCGGGCTGGATGCCGATGCTGCGCAGCGCCGCGACCGAGTGCTGCGTGGGCTTGGTCTTCAGCTCCCCGCTGGGCCCGATGTACGGCACCAGGGAGACGTGCACGAAGAAGACGTTGTCGCGGCCCAGGCGCTGGCGCACCTGGCGCGCCGCCTCCAGGAACGGCTGGGACTCGATGTCGCCGACGGTGCCGCCGACCTCGGTGATGATGACGTCGATGTCCTCGCGCGCCTGCGCGCGCATCCGGTCGACGATCTCGTTGGTGATGTGCGGGATGACCTGCACGGTGTCGCCCAGGTACTCGCCGCGGCGCTCCTTGGCGATCACCGAGGAGTACACCTGGCCGGTCGTCACGTTCGCCGACGCGTCGAAGCGCACGTCGAGGAAGCGCTCGTAGTGGCCGATGTCCAGGTCGGTCTCGGCGCCGTCGTCGGTGACGAAGACCTCGCCGTGCTGGAACGGGTTCATGGTGCCCGGGTCCACGTTGAGGTACGGGTCGAGCTTCTGCATCGCCACGCGCAGGCCGCGCGCACGGAGCAGGCGACCGAGGCTGGAGGCCGTCAGGCCCTTCCCCAGGGAGGAGGCCACCCCCCCGGTGACGAAGACGTGCTGGGTGGGGGACTCGGGGTTGCTGCGGTTCGCCACGGACTTCGAGGTTACCCGACGCCGGGCGTGCCGGGGTCCGCGCGCCGCCGGCGGGCGCGCGGGCCGGCGGCCCGCCCGCACCGCGACCCGGCGGCCCGCGCAGGCGCCCCCCGAGGTCGTCTCACGGCGCCTGCGCAGCCGCGCCTGGCGCGCGGCCAACTCCTGGTGGCTGGCGCTGCCGGCCGTGGGGCTGCCTTGGCTGGCCTTCCTCTACATGGGTCTGCGCGGCCGCCGGCCCGCGTGGGTCCTGGCGGCCGCGGGCTACTTCGCGGCGTTCGGGGCGGCGTTCGCGCTGCTGGCGGGGAGCTCGCTGTTCGTGAACGTGCTGGGCGTGCTGCTCGCGCTCGGCACCTGGGGTCTGGGGCTGGTGCACTCGGTCATGGCGAACTCGCGCTGGTTGCGCATCAAGGCCGCCTTCACGGGCGAGCACGAGGCGCTCGAGCAGGCGCCGCCGGTGCCCGCCGCGCCGCCCGCCCCGGCGGACCCGGTGCAGGCGCTGCAGGTGCGCCTGCGCGAGACCGTCCAGCGCGCCAACCGCGCCGGCGGGCGCCTGCCGGACGGGGCCGTGCCCGCCGTGCGCGACGTCGAGGACGTCCTGAAGCCGCTGCTGGCGCACGTGGCGCGCCGCGGTGCGCAGGTGGAGGAGATGCACAACCTCGAGGCCATCGTCGACGAGTACCTGCCCGGTGCGCTGGAGCGCTACCTGGACCTGCCGGAGGACTACGCGCTGCACCACCGCGGGCCCTCGGGCACCACGCCCGCCGAGGAGCTCGTCAGCCAGCTGCACCTGCTGCTCGAGGGCGCCCGGGAGCTGCAGCAGGCCGTGTACGACCACGACGCGCGCCTGCTCAGCGAGCAGGGGCGCTTCCTGGACGCGAAGTTCCGCCGCTCGGACCTGGACCTGTAGGGGGTTGGGGTGGGGGTCGACCTGGGC
>NZ_JAAALM010000370.1 GCF_009906395.1 Kineococcus indalonis | reverse complement strand
CACCCGGGCGGTGGAGCCGGGCGTGGGCGTACTGCAGGTAGGGGCCGGTGTCGCCGTCCATCGCGACCGCGCGGTCCAGGGCGAAGACGTGGTCCTTGCCGAGCCCGTCGGCGAGGTCGGCGTACTTGACGGCGCCGACGCCGACGGCCCGCGCGGTCCCGGACCGCGCCGGGCTGCCGGCCCGGGAGCCGCGCGCGGCCATCAGCGCCCCGGCCCGCTCCTCGGCCGCGTCGAGCAGCGAGGCCAGCGGGACGGTGCCGCCGCTGCGGGTCCTGAACGGCCGGCCGTCCTCGCCGAGCAGGGCCCCGAAGGCGACGTGGCGGGCCTGGACCCGCTCGGGCAGCCAGCCCGCCGCGCGGGCCAGGGCGAACACCTGCTGGAAGTGCAGCGCCTGGCGGGCGTCGACGACGTAGACGAGCACGTCGGCCCGCAACCGCCCCACCCGGTGGCGGATCGCGGCCAGGTCGGTGGCGGCGTACCCGAAACCGCCGTCGGCCTTGCGCACGATCACCGGCAGCGCGGCGCCGTCGCGGGTGGTGAACCCGGGCAGGAACGCGCACAGCGCCCCGCCGGACTCCGTGAGCAGCCCCCGGCCGGTCAGCTCGGCGACGATCCCGGGCAGGTCGGGGCCGTAGGTGCTCTCGCCCGCGGCGTCCTCGGCGCCGAGGTGGACGCCGAGGCGGGCGTACACCTCGTCGAACGCCGCCAGCGAGGTGCCCACCAGCCGCCGCCAGACGGCGGTGGTGCCCGCGTCACCGCCCTGGAGCGCGACGACGCGGGCCCGGGCCCGCTCGGCGAAGGCGGCGTCGGCCTCGAAGCGGGCGCGCGCCGCGCGGTACAGGGCGTCCAGCGCCGTCAGGTCCAGGTCGGCGCCGTCGTGGCCCTCCTCGAGCAGGTGCTCGATGAGCATGCCGAACTGGGTCCCCCAGTCGCCCAGGTGGTTCTGCCGGACGACGTCGTGGCCGACGCTGGTGAGCACGCGGGCCAGGCAGTCGCCGATGACCGTCGAGCGCAGGTGGCCGACGTGCATCTGCTTGGCGACGTTGGGGGAGGAGAAGTCGACGACGACCCGCCGCGGCGGGTCGGCCCGCCGCACCCCGAGGTGCTCGTCGTGCAGCACGGCGTCGACCTGCTCGGCCAGGAACCGCGGGCGCAGCGTCAGGTTGACGAACCCGGCGCCGGCGACCCGCGGGGGCAGGCAGACGTCCTCGACGTGCAGCGCGGTGAGCAGCCGTTCGGCGGCCCGGGCGGCGGGAACCCCGGCCGGCCCCGCCAGGCGCAGCGGCAGGTTGGTCTGGAAGTGCCCGAACTCCGGGCGGGTGGCCCGGCGCAGCTGCGGGTCCTGCACGGGGCCGTCGGCCCCGAAGGCGGCGCTGACGGCTGCGCGCAGGCGCAGCGTCAGGAGTTCCTCGGCATCGCGCATGGCGGGGTGTCCTCCGTGGCCCGGGCGGGACGGCCCGGCGGGAAGGGGTGGGGGAGGCACGTCGAACGCCGCCGGTGGCGGCGAGGACGTGAGCGGTGCTCGATCGCTGCGACGGGGCGGGCGGCGGCGGGTCAGCGCGCCCGGCGTCGTCGCCCGGCGCGTCGTCGCGACGCGGTGAGCGCGTCACGGCGGCGGGCGCGGGTCGCAGACATGCCGGGCAGTGTGCCACGGCCGGTGGAACGGCGTCCACGAGAACCCCCCGGGGCGGTCCGGCGGACCGCCCCGGGGGGTTCACGCGCCGGCGGCGCGCGCGGCGTCCTTCAGCACCCCGGCGGCGACCCGCAGCCCCTCCACCCGGCCGAGGGAGACGTCCTCGTGCTCGATGTTCACCATCATGTCCGCATCCACCTCGTGCAGGGCGCGCAGGAACTCCGCCCAGAAGGCGGTGTCGTGCCCGCGCCCGAGGGCGACGAAGTCCCACGCCGAGTCCTGCGGCCACTCGTTGACCCACTCGTCGCCGCCGAGGTTCGTGCGCTCCTCGTCGGCGCGCAGGCGCCGGAAGCGGTTGTCCAGGACGCCGTGCACGGCGGCGGCGGGGTTGACGCGCACGTCCTTGGCGGCGGCGTGCAGGACCAGCGGGCCCAGGTCGCGGACCACGGCGACGGGGTCCATCCGCTGCCAGAACAGGTGCGAGGCGTCCAGCTCCACGCCGAGGTTCGTGGCGCCGGTGCGCTCGATCAGCTCGCGGGTGCCGGCGGGGTTGAAGACGAGGTTCTGCGGGTGCAGCTCCAGGGCGACCTTGACGTCCAGGTCGCCGGCGAGGGCGTCGACCTCGCGCCAGAACGTCGTGGCCACCTCCCACTGGTGCTCCAGCACGTCCAGCGCGCCGGAGTTCCAGGCGTTGACGACCCAGTTCGGCCGGGTGGCGCCCGGTTCCCCGCCGGGCAGGCCGGACATCGTCACCACGCGGTGCTGCCCGAGCCGGTGCGCCAGGCGGATCGAGCGGCGCACGTCCTCGGCGTGGGCGTCGCCGATGACGCGGCTCGGGTGCAGGGGGTTGCCGTTGCAGTTCAGCCCCGCGATCGAGACTCCGGTGCCCTCGAACACCCCGAGGAAGTCGTCGCGGGCGCTGTCGCTGACCAGGACGTCGTCGAAGGTGGGGATGTGCACCGCCGGCAGGAAGCCGCCGGAGTTCAGCTCGATCCCGGTCAGGCCGAGGTCGGCGACGACCGCCAGGGCCTCGGGCAGGGAGCGGTCGTGCAGGACCGCGTCGTAGACGCCCAGCTTCATGCTGCTCCTCCCGTGGTGCGCCGGTCGGCGGGGCTCAGTCGAGGGGGACGGTCTCGACCCCGGTGCCCGCGGCGCGGGTGATCGCGTCGAGGACCCGCAGGTTGTGCAGGCCGTGCGACAGCGGCGGCACGACCGGCAGCGCGCCGATCGGCGTGCCGGGGCCTCCGGCGACCTCGTCGAGGAAGGCGCGGCACTGGAAGGTGAAGAAGTCGTTCTGCCCGTGACCGACGCCGGGGAAGTCCATCGGCAGCCCGCCGGCGACGTAGGGGTGCTCCGGCCCGACGAGGACCCGGCGGTAGGTGTCGGCCGCACCGGGGGCGGTGGCGCCGGTGGTGGTGAACTCGCCCGTGCGGTCGAGGTCGAACGCGGCGGCACCGTTCTCGCAGAACACCTCGAAGCCGAGGCCGTTGGGCAGCCCGTGCGCGACGCGCGAGACGGAGAACGTGCCGGTGGCCCCGCCGGCGAAGGTGGCGGTGAAGGTGGCGAGGTCCTCGTTGCCGACGTCCTCGAACCGCTCGCCGACCGCGGCGGCGGCGTGGCCGACCACGGCGCCCAGCGGCCTGGGCCGGGAGGTGGTGACGGTGGAGAAGACCGTTCCCCGCACGGACCCCACCGGCCCGCAGAAGAACTCGCCGAGGTCCACCAGGTGGCTGCCGACGTCGGCCAGCGCGCCGGAACCGGGGCCGCCCTCGTAGCGCCAGCTCATCGGGGCGGCCGGGTCCACGGCGTAGTCGCACCAGTAGCGGCCGTTGAAGTGCCGCACGGCCCCCAGTCGGCCGCCGGTCACCTGCTCGCGCACGGCGCAGATCGCCGGGGAGCGGCGGAAGGTGAGACCGACGGCGGCCACCAGGTCCGGGCGGGCCGCGGCGGCGGCCACCATCGCCTCGGCGTCGGCGACGGAGGGGGCCAGGGGTTTCTCGCACAGCACGTGCTTGCCCGCGGCCAGCAGGCCCTCGACGACCTCGCGGTGCAGGGGGTTGGCGACGGCGACGCTGACGGCGTCGACGTCGCCGGCCTGCGCGACCGCCTGCCAGGAGGTCTCCGCGCGCTGGTAGCCGTAGCGGGCCGCGGCGGCGGTCGCGAAGGGTTCGTGGGCGTCGGCGACGGCGACCAGGCGCACCGCCGGCGGCGTCTCGCCGTACGCGCCGCCGGTGAGGGTGGAGGCGGCGCGGTAGCCGGCCAGGTGCGCGCGGCCGGCCATGCCGGCGCCGATCACGGCCACGCCGATCGAGCGGGCGGGAGTGCTCATCGTGGTGTCCTCTCCCCGCGGCGGGCGGAGCCCGGGAGGCCGGGGTGCGTGTTCCCGAGGTGGGGGGCCGGTGCCGACGCCACCCCCGTCGGCGGCGCCCGGTTCTTCAAACCGGTTTGATCCTGCTCGGTTAGCATGGGTTCGGTCCGGAGGGCGTGTCA
>NZ_JAAALM010000036.1 GCF_009906395.1 Kineococcus indalonis | reverse complement strand
CCCCGGCACCCTCAGCGTCTCCGCGCCGCTGACCCAGGAGCAGCAGTTCCGCCTGCTCGCCCCGCCGACCACCGCCCGGGTCACCGTGCCCGGGGGCCCGGGCACCTTCGAGTGCACCGACCTGCGCACCGGCACGCCCGGCACGGCGGCACCCGCGGCGCCCGACCCCTCCGGCGGCTACGCCGACCCGTACGCCGACCCCGCCCAGGCGCCCACCGGCGCCACCGTCACCTGCCGCGTGCCCGACGAGGTGCTCGTCTTCGCCGGGCTGTCCGCCACCCTCGACGTCACCGCCGGCTCGGCCACCGGCGTGCTGACGGTGCCCGTCACCGCCGTGCGCGGCCGCGTGGACACCGGCACCGTGTGGGTCGTCGACGGCACGGGCGCGCAGACCGAGACCGAGGTCGCCCTCGGGCTGACCGACGGCACGAACGTCGAGGTCACCGGCGGGCTCACCGAGGGCGCGCAGGTCCTGCAGTTCACCCCCGGCAGCGACCAGGTGAGCGACCCGTACGCCGGCGGCGGAGCGGTGATGTACGGCGGGGGCTACTGACGGTGAACGCCACGCTGACCCTGTCGCAGGTGAGCCGTTCGGTGGCGCTGCCCGACGGCACCACCCTGCGCATCCTCACCGGCGTCGACCTGCAGGTCGCCGCCGGCGAGCACGTCGCCGTCGTCGGCCGCTCCGGCTCGGGCAAGTCGACGCTGCTGAACATCATCGGCCTGCTCGACGCCCCCACCTCCGGGCACTACCTGCTCGACGGGCGCCCCGTGGACGGCATGTCCGCGCGGCGCACCGCCCGCCTGCGCGGGGAGACCTTCGGGTTCGTCTTCCAGCAGTTCAACCTGCTGCCCGGGCGCACCGCCACCGAGAACGTCGCCTCCCCGCTGCTGTACGCCTCCGGGCGCGAGTTCCTGCGCCGCAGGCGCACCGCGCGGGAGATGCTGGAGCGCGTGGGCCTGGGCGGGCGCCTGGACACCATGCCCGAGAAGCTCTCCGGCGGCGAGCAGCAGCGCGTGGCCCTGGCCCGCAGCCTGGTGCGACGCCCGCGCGTGCTGCTGGCCGACGAGCCCACCGGCGCGCTGGACGTCGACACCGGCTCGGCGGTGATGGACGTGCTGGAGGAGCTCGTGCGCCGCGAGGGCACCACCCTGGTCACCATCACCCACGACCTGTCGGTGGCCGCGCGCGCCGACCGGCAGTTCCGCCTCGACCACGGCGTGCTCAGCGAGATCACCGGCGACGCCGTCGCCGCGGCCACCGCGCACCGGGAGACGCTGTGATGGGCCGCTGGCTGCTGGGCCCGGTCGCCGCGGTCACCGAGGCGTGGGGCGAGGTGCGCGTGCACCGCACCCGCGTGGTGCTCTCCCTGGTCGGCGTCTTCCTCGCCGTGTTCGCGATGACCACCATCACGGCCGCGGGCAACATGGGCCGCCAGCTCATGGTGGAGAGCACCGAGCGCACCTCGGGGCGCTCGGCGACGCTGCAGGTGTCGGCCTACCCGAACGGCGCCCCCACCCTGCAGGGCACCGAGCGGGCCTCGCAGGTGCTGCGCGAGGCCGCCGAGCGGCACGAGGTCGCCTGGTGGGGGTTCGTCTCGCAGGGCTCGGGGCAGGTGACGGTGCGCTTCCCCACCGGCGCGCAGGTCGTCCCGTTCTCCTACGTCGACCCCAGCTACGGCACCATGCACCGCGCGGTCACCGACCAGGGCCGCTTCCTCACCGCCGCCGACGACCAGGCCTTCTCCCCGCGCCTGGTGGTCAACCGCGCCTTCGCCGACCTGCTCGGCGGCTTCGACGAGCGCACCCCGACGACCGTCGTGCTCGGCGGCGACCGGCCCGTGACGGCCACGGTCGTCGGCGTCATGGAGGTGCCCTACTCCGACGGCACGACGCCCGGCGCCTACGCGCTGAACTCCGCCGCGCAGTCGTGGGGGCTGGTGGACACGGCGATGAGCGGACCGCCCGCCCTGGAGCTGTGGGTGCCCGACGCGGACGCCGAGGCCTTCACGGCCGCCCTGCAGTCGGAGGTGCAGGCGGCCCTGCCGGGGTACTCGGTGAGCGCCTACCGCTCCGACGCCGGCGAGGAGCTGCGGGTCGTCGACCTCGTCCTGGCCTACGGCGTGCGCGGGGTGGGCGTCTTCGCCCTGGTGCTCGGCGGCATCGGCGTGCTCAACGTCGGGCTGGTCACGGTGCGCCAGCGCATCCGCGAGATCGGCGTGCGCCGCAGCTTCGGCGCCACCGGCGGGCGGGTGTTCTTCGCCGTGCTGCTGGAGAGCGTGGCGGCCACCTTCGTCGCCGGCGTGCTGGCGGTGGCCCTGTCGGTGGC
Source organism: Kineococcus indalonis (assembly GCF_009906395.1). GTDB lineage: Bacteria > Actinomycetota > Actinomycetes > Actinomycetales > Kineococcaceae > Kineococcus > Kineococcus indalonis. Next base: position 13,006 of record NZ_JAAALM010000036.1, on the reverse strand, counting down.
CCTGCTCTCCTACGCGCCCGAGCTGCTGGCCTCGCTGCTGCCCGCGGGGGCGCCCCTGCAGGACGTGCCGCCCTTCCCCGTCTCGGCCGCGGTCGAGGGCCTGGTGGCCGCCACCGCGGTGGGGGCGCTGGCCGGGGTGGTGCCGGCGACCGTGGCGGTGCGCGCGAAGGTCATCGACGCGATCCGCTACTGAGGACCTGCCGCCCCGCGCGTGCGGGGCCCGGCGGTGCCGTGCACCGCCGGGCCCCGGCGCGCGGGTGCCTCAGTGGCGGGTGGCCAGGTACGCCAGCAGGTCCTGGCGGGTGATGACGCCGCTGGGCTTGCCGTCCTCGACGACGACCGCGGCGTCGGCGCGGGCGAGCACCTCGCGCGCCTCCTCCACCGACTGCCCCCCGCCCACCAGCGGCAGCGCCGGGCCCAGGTGCGAGGAGACGGCGTCGGACATCTTCGCCGCACCGGTGAACAGCCGGTCCAGCAGGTCCCGCTCGGTGACCGCGCCGGCGATCTCGCCGGCCATGACGGGCGGCTCGGCGCCCACGACAGGCAGCTGCGAGACGCCGAACTCGCGCATGATCTCGATGACGTCGTGCACCGTCTCGGAGGGGTGCGTGTGCACCAGCGCGGGCAGGCCCGCGGACTTCGAGCGCAGCACGTCCCCGGCGGTGCCGCCCTCGGAGGGGTCCAGGAAGCCGTAGGAGGCCATCCAGTCGTCGTTGAAGATCTTGCCGAGGTAGCCGCGGCCGCCGTCGGGCAGCAGCACCACCACGACGTCGTCCGGGCCGAGGCGCTCGGCCACCCGCAGGGCGCCCACGACGGCCATGCCGCACGAGCCGCCCACCAGCAGGCCCTCCTCGCGGGCCAGGCGGCGCGTCATCTCGAAGGAGTCCGCGTCGGAGACGGCGACGATCTCGTCGGGGATCGAGGGGTCGTACGCGCTGGGCCAGAAGTCCTCGCCCACGCCCTCCACCAGGTAGGGGCGGCCGGTGCCGCCGGAGTACACCGAGCCCTCCGGGTCGACCCCGACGACCTTCACCGGGCCCTGCTCCTTGAGGTAGCGGCCGGTGCCGGTGATCGTGCCGCCGGTGCCCACGCCGGTGACGAAGTGGGTGACCCTCCCCTCGGTGTCCGCCCAGATCTCCGGGCCGGTGCTCTCGTAGTGGCTCAGCGGGCCGTTGACGTTGGCGTACTGGTTGGGCTTCCAGGCGCCCTCGATCTCGCGCACGAGGCGGTCGGAGACCGAGTAGTACGACTGCGGGTCCTCCGGCGGCACCGCCGTGGGGCACACCACGACCTCCGCGCCGTACGCCTTGAGCACGTTGCGCTTGTCCACGCCGACCTTGTCGGGGCACACGAACACGCACTTGTAGCCGCGCTGCTGCGCCACCAGGGCCAGCCCGACGCCGGTGTTGCCGCTGGTGGGCTCCACGATCGTGCCGCCCGGCTTCAGCGCGCCCTCGGCCTCGGCGGCCTCCACCATCCGCAGGGCGATGCGGTCCTTCACCGAGCCGCCGGGGTTGAGGTACTCGACCTTGGCCAGGACGGTGCAGGACAGCCCCTCGGTGACGCGGTGGAGCTTGACGAGCGGTGTCCCGCCCACGAGGTCGACGACGGACTCGGCGTAGCGCATGGGTCCATCCTCCCCCACGGCGCTCACAGCCCGCGGCGCAGCTCCAGCACCAGGCGCAGGGCGGCGGCGAGCGCGGCGTCGTCGCCGTGGGCGAGCACGTCGGCGCCGGTGACGGCGAGCTGGTCGCCCACGCCGTGCAGCGCCAGGGCGGGCAGCGGCCGGCGCGGGCGGCCCTCGGCGTCGGCGGCCAGGTCGGCCAGGGCCTGCGCGGTGCGGCGCACCAGCTCCGCGCGCGGGGCGCCGGCGCCCTCGCGGGTGCGCTCCAGCTGGGACAGGGCGGTGGAGCGCACCCGGTCGGCCTGCACGGCCAGGACGCGCGCGAGCTCGGCGCGCACGGCCGCGGGGGCCGGCGCGCCGAGCTCGTCGGGGGTGTGCTGCGTGCTCAGTCGTCGCCGCGCAGGATGGCGACGAGGCGCAGGATCTCCAGGTACAGCCACACCAGGGTGACCACGAGCCCGAAGGCCGCGCGCCAGGACTCCTTGACGGGCAGGCCGTTGCGCACGCCCTGCTCCACGTAGTCGAAGTCCAGCACGAGGAACAGCGAGGCCAGCACGACGCCGAAGCCGCTGACCAGCACCGGCAGCAGGCCGCCGGCGGAGTAGACGCTCGTGCCGCCGAAGGCGGCGAACGCCAGGTTGACCAGGCCGAAGACCAGGTAGCCCAGGCCCGCGATGGTCAGGACCTTGGTGAAGCGCGGGCTGTTGCGGATCACGCCGGTCTTGTAGGCGATCAGCATGGCCGCGAAGGCGCCCAGCGTGCCCAGCACGGCCTGGCCGACGATGCCGTCGTAGAGGGAGGAGTAGGCGTGGGAGATGGCCCCCACGAACACGCCCTCCACGGCCGCGTAGGCGAACATCACGCCGGGGCGGACCTTCTTGGACAGCTGCGCCCACATGGCCAGCACGAAGCCGACCAGCGCGGCGCCGATGGCCAGCAGCAGCCCCACGTTCGCGAACCAGGCGGCCGCCGCGCCGAGCACGAGGACACCGCCCAGCAGCGCGGTGCGCACCACGACGTCGTCCAGCGTCATCCGCCGGGACTGCGTGGGCGTGGCGGAGGGCTTGCGGTACCACTCCTCCAGCGTGCTCGCGGAGGCGTCCGCCGGGGGCGCGCCGCGCCCCGAGGACGGGGCGTCGAACGTGGCGTAGCCACCGCTCTTGAACTCGTTGCTCCGGGCGAAGACCGGGTTCTTGCTCTGCATGGCTCCCTCCTGGAAGCGAGTCGTTGCCGGTGCAACGCGCGCGGGGCGGCGCTGGTTCCCGGAGCCCCCGGCGACCTCGCCGGGGGCTCCCGCGGTACCCGGGACGGGACTCGAACCCGCACGCCGCGAACGGCCCGGGGGTTTAAGCCCCGTGCGCCTGCCAGTTACGCCACCCGGGCGGGACCACGAGCGACAGGGTAGCCAGCGCCCGGGGCGCTCAGCCGCCGCCGGTCCCGGCCAGGCGCGCCGCGCGGGCCGCGCGGGCCACGACCTCGTCGAGCATGGGCGCGGTCAGCCGGCGCGTGGAGGTGTTCTGCTGGCTGACGTGGTAGCTGCCCAGCAGGCGCACCGGCCCGGCCGGTCCGCCCAGCTCCGCCTCGGCGCCGTGCCCGAAGCGCGGCTGCGGGCGCGGCACCGCCCAGCCGGCGCGCCGGGCCGCCGCCAGCGCCGCCGCCCAGGCGAAGGCGCCCAGCGCCAGCACGGCGCGCACGTGCGGGGCCACCAGCGCCAGCTCCGCGTCCAGCCAGCCGGCGCAGGTGTCGCGCTCGTCCGTGCTGGGCCTGTTGTCCGGCGGCGCGCAGCGCACCGGGGCCACGATGCGGGTGCCGATCAGCTCCAGCCCGTCGGCGGCGTGCACGGAGGTGGCCTGCGAGGCCAGGCCCGCGCGGTGCAGCGCGGCGACGATCCAGTCCCCGGAGCGGTCCCCGGTGAACATCCGGCCCGTGCGGTTGCCGCCGTGGGCGGCCGGCGCCAGCCCCACCACGAGCACCCGCGGCTCGGCCACGCCCAGGCTGGGCACCGGCCGGCCCCAGTACGGCTCGCCGCGGTACGCGCGCCGCTTGGCGGCGGCGACCTCCTCGCGCCAGGCGACCAGCCGCGGGCACGCCCGGCACACGCAGGAGCGGGCCACGACCCGCGCGGGCGAGCCGGCACCGGCGGCCAGCTCGCGCACCTGCCGCGCGTCGTGCGCCACGGGCGTGCCCGCCGGCGAGGGGTCCCCCGGCCAGCCCGTGCCGGGCGGCACGGGCGAGGGGGACGGCACCCCGGTGGCCGGGTGCGGCAGCGGGACGCCCGCGGCTCCCCCGCCGGTGGTTCCCGCGCCGGGCGCGCGCCCGCCGGTCGCGCTCAGCGGGCGACGTCCACGGCGAGGTTGTCGAGCAGCTCGCCGTAGATGCGGTCCAGACCGCGCGGGGCGAAGGTGCGCTCGAAGAAGCCGCCGACACCGCCGGCGCCCTGCCACTCGCTGGTCACCACGACCTCCGCGGCGTCGGGGCCGTCCTCCTCCACCCGCCAGGTCGTCACCAGCGAGGAGTTGCGGTCGGTCTCCACCAGGGCGTGGCGGTCGGTGGCGGTGACGTCGGCGAGCACGTCGCGCACGCGCTTCTTCGTGGCGTGCAGCTTCCAGCGCACCTGCGTGCCGGGGCCCTGGCCCCCCGAGAGCACCTCGTAGTCGGTGAACTGCCCCGGCAGCAGCCGCGGGCGGGTGCCGCTGTAGTCGGCGAGGGCGGCCAGGACCCGGTCGGCGGGGGCGTCGATGCGCCGGGTGGTCGTCGCGCTGACGGTGCTCATGCGGCAAGCCTGCCAGCGCCGCGGCGGGGCCCGCACGGCGGGCGCACCGGTGGCACCGCACCGGGTACGTGCGGTGCGTCACACCGCGCGACGGGCGCGGGGGCGCCGCCGGGTGCGCGCGGGCGCGCTCAGCGCAGCCGCTCGGCCGCGGAGAAGGCGGTGCCGTCGAGGATGTCGTGCTCGCTGGTGACGACCTCGTCCACGCCGGCGACCTCGGCGAGGTGCTCCAGCACCGTGCGCCACACCAGCGCCCCGGCCCCGATGACGTCCACCCGGCCCGGGTGCAGGAACGGCATCGCGGCCCGCTGCGCGCGCGGCGCGCCCAGCAGCGCGTCGCACGCGGCGCGCACCCGCTGCAGCGGCAGCCGCGCGCCGTGCACGGCGCCGGAGCGGTACTCGGGCAGGTCCAGGGCGGCGGCGGTGATCGTGGTGATCGAGCCGGCCACGCCCACCAGGGTGCGGGTGCGCGCCAGCGGCACCTCGCGCTCCACGGCGCCCAGGGCCGCGAGCACGTCCTCGCGCGCGGCGGCGACCTCCCGCGCGGCGGGCGGGTCCGAGCGCAGGTGCCGCTCGGTCAGGCGCACCGAGCCCACGTCCACCGACAGCGCGGCCGAGGGCTCGCGCTCGCCCAGGACGAACTCGGTGGACCCCCCGCCCAGGTCCACCACGAGGAACGGCGCCGGGTGCTCGCCGAGCAGCTCGCGGGTGGCGCCGGTGAAGCTCAGCCGGGCCTCCTCGGCGCCGGTGACCACCTCGGGGTCCACGCCGAGGCGCTGGCGCACCCCGGCGGTGAACTCCTCGCGGTTGGAGGCGTCGCGGGAGGCGGAGGTCGCCACGAAGCGCACCGCGCCGGGGGCCACGCCGTGCCGGCGGCAGGCGGCGGCGGCCTCGTCCACGGCGGCCAGGGTGCGCTGCAGCGCCTCGGGCGCGAAGGCGCCGGTGGCGTCCACGCCCTGCCCCAGGCGCACGATCCGCATCGTGCGCTCCACGTCCACCAGGGTGCCCGCGGCCGTGTCGACGTCGGCCACCAGCAGGCGCAGCGAGTTGGTGCCGCAGTCCACCGCGGCGACGCGCTGCACGCTCACGCGGGCGCACCGCCGTGCTCGTGCGGGTGCTCGGGCAGCCCGGCGTGCGGGCAGGTGGCCGGCCAGCCGCCGAGCTCGCGCAGGCGCTGCAGCGTCTCGTCGCCCAGCGGGTTCACGCCCGGCCCGGCGGCCAGGGCGTGCCCGGCCAGGGCGTGCAGGCACTTCACGCGGGTGGGCATCCCGCCGGCGGAGACCCCGGCGATCTCGGGCACGTCGGCGTCGCCCAGGGCGGCGCGCCGGCGCAGGTAGTCCTCGTGGGCGGCGGCGTGGGCGGCGGCCAGCTCCGGGTCGGCGGCGAGGCGCTCGGTCATCTCCCGCATGAGGCCGGCGGCCTCCAGGGTGCTGATCGCGGACGCCGCGAACGGGTCGACGAGGTAGTACGTCGTGGGGAAGGGCGTGCCGTCGGGCAGCCGGGGCGCGGTCTCGACGACCTCCGGGCGCCCGCAGGAGCAGCGGTGCGCGATGCCGAGCACGCCGCGCGGCACCCGGCCGAGCAGTTCGGCGATGCCGGCCAGGTCGGCGGCGCTCGGCTCGTCGCGGCCCGCGGGCGCGCGGGCGCCGCCGGCGGGGACGGGGGTGCCCCCGGCGTCGGCGGGACCGGTGCTCGTGGGGCCGGTGGCGGGGCTGCTCATCGTCCTGTTCCGCTGCTGTGCAAGGGGTCGGGCAGGTCCGTCAGCCCGGGGGTGGTGGCGTCCTCCGCGCCCGGCGTGGCGGCCACGCGCAGGGACTCCCAGATGTTCTCGTACCAGGCGGCGGACGACCTCGGCACCGCGGCGGCCGCGTGCGCCGGGGCCACCGCGTCGGTGCCCTCGCCGCCGTCGACGGCGTAGGGGGTCTCCCCGGGCAGCACGTACTGCAGGCGGCTGCGCGCCTGCGTCATGACGTACTGGTCGTCCTGCCAGCGCGCGACCTGCTCGCGGGCGGCGTCCAGGTCCTCGCGCTGCTGGCTGATCTGCGCCTCCAGGCGCCCGATCTCCGAGCGCTGCTCCAGCCACTTCTGCCAGCTGGGCAGCAGGAAGACGGCCAGCACCAGCACCAGGGCGCTGAGGACCAGGGCCCGCGGGCCGCGGGTGCGCCGCCGGTCGGAGGCGGAGGCGGTGGCGGCGCTGCGCCCGCGCGCCGCGGCGGCCGGCCGGGTGGAGGGCCGGGCCGCCGCCGGGCGCGGGGTGCGGGAGGCGCCGGGGCCGCGGCCGGTACCGGCGCCGCGCCCCGCACCGCCCGCCGTGCGGCGGGCGGTGCGGGGCGCGGTGGGACGACGCGACGCCATGGGTCCAGCTTCTCCCGCGATCGGGCCGCGACGCGTCAGGCGCGCCCGGTGGTGCGGGCCGCGCGCGGGAAGGCGGAGGCGCCGGCGTAGCGGCCGGCGTCGTCCAGCTCCTCCTCGATGCGCAGCAGCTGGTTGTACTTCGCCACGCGCTCGGAGCGCGCCGGCGCACCGGTCTTGATCTGGCCGGAACCCACCGCGACGGCCAGGTCGGCGATGGTGGTGTCCTCGGTCTCGCCGGAGCGGTGGCTCATCATCGTGGTGAACCCGTTGCGGTGCGCCAGGTCCACGGCGTCGAGGGTCTCGGTGAGCGAGCCGATCTGGTTGACCTTCACCAGCATCGAGTTGCCCGCCGAGGAGTCGATGCCCTTGCGCAGGCGCTCGGGGTTGGTGACGAACAAGTCGTCGCCGACGAGCTGCACCTTGTCGCCCAGGGCGCTGGTGATGTGCTGCCAGCCGGCCCAGTCGTCCTCGCCCAGCGGGTCCTCGATGGAGACCAGCGGGTACTCCGAGACCAGGCCCTCGTAGTAGCCGGTCATCCACTCCGCGGAGCGGTTGGAGCCCTCGAAGGAGTACTGGCCGTCGGCGAAGAACTCCGTGGCCGCCACGTCCAGGGCCAGCGCGATGTCGCTGCCGAGGGTGAACCCGGCCTTCTGCACGGCCTCGGCGATCAGGTCCAGGGCGTCCTTGTTGCTGGGCAGGTCGGGGGCGAAACCGCCCTCGTCGCCCAGGCCGGTGGACAGGCCGCGCTGCTTGAGCACGGACTTCAGCGAGTGGTAGGTCTCCGCGCCCCAGCGCAGCGCCTCGCGGAAGGAGGCCGCCCCCACGGGGGCGATCATGAACTCCTGGATCGCGACGCCGGTGTCGGCGTGGGCGCCGCCGTTGACGATGTTCATCATCGGCACCGGCAGCAGGTGGGCGTTGGGGCCGCCCAGGTAGCGGAACAGCGGCAGGTCGGCCGAGGCCGCGGCGGCCTTGGCCACGGCCAGGGAGACGCCCAGGACGGCGTTGGCGCCCAGGCGGCCCTTGTTGGGGGTCCCGTCCAGGTCGAGCATCGCCTGGTCGACGATCCGCTGCTCGTGGGCGTCGTGGCCGACGAGGGCGGGGCCGATCTCCTCGATGACGGCCTCGACGGCCTGCTCCACGCCCTTGCCCAGGTAGCGGCCCTTGTCGCCGTCGCGACGCTCGACGGCCTCGTGCGCACCGGTGGACGCGCCCGAGGGCACGGCCGCGCGGGCGAAGGTGCCGTCGTCGAGGAGGACCTCGACCTCGACGGTGGGGTTGCCGCGGGAATCCAGGATCTCGCGAGCTCCGACGGCCTCGATGGTGGCCACGCGCACTCCTACTGCTCGGCTGTCCGCTGTTCGGTCGGCCCGAGCCTAGCGGGAGCCCTCGCGCTCACCCCGAGAGCGTCTGCCACCCCAGCCTGCCGGCGCCCACCAGGCCCGAGGCGCGCGGCAGCCGGGAGGTGCTGAGGCGCACGTCGGCCAGGTGCGGGTAGACCGCCATCTCCGCGTACGCCGCCCGCAGCGGCGCCATGAGCACCTCCCCGGAGGCGGCCACGCCCCCGCCGACGACGACGTCGCTGAGGTCGAACAGCGCCGCGGCGGACAGGAACGCCGAGGCCAGCGCGCGGGTACCGGCGGCGATCACCTCCACCGCCACGCGCTCGCCCGCGGCGGCGTCGGCGGTCAGCGCCCTCGCGTCGGCGCCGGGCTCGCCGGCGCGCCAGCCGCGCGCCCGCGCCGCGCGCACCATCGCCGGGCCGCTGGCGTAGGACTCCACGACCCCCAGGGCGCCGGAGCCGGGCAGTCGCTCGCCGTCGAGCACGACGCCGACGTGGCTGATGAAGCCGGCGTTGCCGCTGCGGCCGGTCAGCAGGCGCCCGTCGAGCACGACCCCGCCGCCGACGCCGGTGGAGACCACGACGCCGAGCACGGCCGGGGCGCCGGCGGCCGCGCCGATCCACTGCTCGGCGGCGGCGAAGCACTGCCCGTCCTGGGCCAGGGCGGCGTGCGCGCGCCGGCCGAGCGCGCGCCCGGCGCGGGCGGCGACGGTCTGCACGAGCGGGAAGCCGCGCAGGGAGGGGATGTTCACCGGGTGCACCGTGCCGGCGGCGGCGTCCACGGGCCCGGCGGAGCCGATGCCGACCACCTCGGCGACGTCGGCGACCTGCACGCCGGCCGCGGGCGCGTCGGCGAGCACGCCGTCCACCAGGCCCTCCAGCGCGGCGCCGACCGCGGCGGCGTCGGCGGCGTCGGTGGGCACCTCCCGCGCGGCGCGCACCTCGCCGGTGCGCGAGACCAGACCGGCGGCGATCTTGGTGCCGCCGATGTCCAGGGCCAGCACGTGCGTCGTCGTCACGGCCGGGACCCTACTGGGCCGGTTCAGCTCCCCGGGGCCGTCCGCAGCACACCGCGTCGGCCCGGTGCGCTCAGGCGCGCGCGGCGCCGCCCTCGCGCTCGCGCGCGGCGCGCTCCAGGCGCCGGGTCGCCGTGCGCAGCGCCGCCTCCGGGTCCACCCCGGCGGCGTGCGCGGCGCGCACCAGCTCCAGCAGCCGCTCGCCCACCGCCTCCTCGTCCAGCCGCTCCCCCACCGCCTCCTCGCCAGGCCGCCCCCCGGCCGGCTCGGCCAGGCCCGCGCGCTGCAGGCGCCCGAGGACCTTGTCGGCGCGGGCCAGCGCCGGCAGCTGCAGCGGGATGCCGTCCAGGACCGACGCGCGCGGCTTCTCGGTGGCCTTGATGGCGTCCCAGCGCGCCTGCAGGTCCTCCGCGGCGACCTCGCCGTCGAAGACGTGCGGGTGCCGGCGCACCAGCTTGGCGACGATCGCCGCGGCCACGTCGTCGACGTCGAAGCCCTCCGCGGGGTCCTCGGCGGCCACCCGGGCGTGGAAGACCACCTGCAGCAGCAGGTCGCCCAGCTCGTCGCGCAGCTCCTCGCGGGTGCCGTTCTCCACCGCGTCGACGACCTCGTAGCTCTCCTCCACCAGGTACCGCAGCAGCGAGGCGTGCGTCTGCCGCGCGTCCCACGGGCAGCCGCCCGGCGAGCGCAGGCGGTCCATGACGGCGACGAGGTCGAGCAGCTTCGAGCCGGTCGGGGCGGTGCCGGTCGGGGCGGTGCCGGTCGGGGCGGTGCTGGCGGGGGCGTCGCTCACCCGCGGCACGCTACCCGCGCCCGCTCCCCGCGCCCGGTGCCCCGCCCGGTCGCACCGGGCCGGGGCGCCCGCAGCTGCGGGCGCCCCGGTGGCCGTCAGCGCCGGGCGCCCGCGGCGACCGCGGCCGGCTGCTCCAGCAGGACCGCGTCCACGAACTCGTGCACCCACGCCAGGACCTCCGCGTCGCGCAGCGGCTTGCCGCCGATGCGCGCGGTCATCGGCGCGGGCACCAGCGCCACCGACAGCGCCGGCTTGAGGATCGTGCCCGGGTACAGCCGCTTCAGCCGCAGCTCGCGCGACTCCGGCAGGTCGATCGGGGCGAAGCGCACCTGCTTGCCCTGCAGCGAGACCTCGCGCAGGCCCGCGCGGCGGGCGGCGGTGCGGAACTTGGCGACCTCCAGCAGGTTGAGCACCGGCTGCGGCGGGGTGCCGTAGCGGTCGGTGAGCTCGGCGTGCAGCTCCACCAGGTCGGTCTCGGAGTCGGCCGCGGCCAGGCGCCGGTAGGCCTCCAGGCGCAGGCGCTCGCTGGGCACGTAGTCGTGCGGCAGGTGCGCGTCGACCGGCAGCTCGATCTTCACCTCGGTGGGCTCGGGCTCGGCGTCGTCGTTCTGCGCGCCGGGGACCTGCCGGCGCACGTCCGCGACCGCGTCGGCGACCATGCGCATGTAGAGGTCGAAGCCGACGCCGGCGATGTGGCCGGACTGCTCCCCGCCCAGCATGTTGCCCGCGCCGCGGATCTCCAGGTCCTTCATCGCCACCGCCATGCCGGAGCCGAGGTCGGTGTGCTGGGCGATGGTGGCCAGGCGGTCGTGGGCGGTCTCGGTGAGCGGCTTCTCCGGCGGGAAGAGGAAGTAGGCGTACGCGCGCTCGCGGCCGCGCCCGACGCGCCCGCGCAGCTGGTGCAGCTGCGACAGGCCCATCGCGTCGGCGCGCTCGACGATGAGGGTGTTGGCGTTGGAGATGTCCAGGCCGGTCTCGACGATCGTGGTGCAGACCAGGACGTCGAACTTCTTCTCCCAGAAGTCCACGACGACCTGCTCCAGGCGGTGCTCGCCCATCTGCCCGTGGGCGGTGGCGATGCGCGCCTCGGGCACGAGCTCCTTCAACCGCGCGGCGGTGCGCTCGATGGACTGCACGCGGTTGTGGACGTAGAACACCTGCCCCTCGCGCAGCAGCTCGCGCCGGATGGCGGCGGCGATCTGCTTCTCCTCCTGCCCGCCGACGTAGGTGAGCACCGGGTGGCGCTCCTCGGGCGGGGTCGCCAGCGTGGACATCTCGCGGATGCCGGTGACCGCCATCTCCAGGGTGCGCGGGATGGGCGTGGCGCTCATGGCCAGCACGTCCACGTTGGTGCGCAGCGTCTTCAGGGCTTCCTTGTGCTCCACGCCGAAGCGCTGCTCCTCGTCGACGACCACGAGGCCGAGGTCCTTGAACCTCACCTCCCCGGACAGCAGCCGGTGGGTGCCGATGACGACGTCGACGGAGCCGTCGGCCAGGCCGGCGATCGTCTCCCTCGTCTCCGCCCCGGGGGTGAAGCGCGACAGCGGCTTGACCGAGACGGGGAACTGCGCGTACCGCTCGGCGAAGGTCTTGTAGTGCTGCTGCACGAGCAGCGTGGTGGGCACCAGCACGGCGACCTGCTTGCCGTCCTGCACGGCCTTGAACGCCGCGCGCAGCGCGATCTCCGTCTTGCCGTAGCCGACGTCGCCGCAGATCAGGCGGTCCATGGGGACCGGCTTCATCATGTCGGCCTTGACCTCGTCGATGCTGGCGAGCTGGTCGGGCGTCTCCACGTAGGGGAAGGCGTCCTCCAGCTCGCGCTGCCACGGGGTGTCCTGCCCGAAGGCGTGGCCCTTGGTGGCCATGCGCGCGGAGTACAGCTTGATGAGGTCGCCGGCGATCTGCTTGACGGCCCTGCGCGCCTTGGACTTGGTCTTGGCCCAGTCCGAGCCGCCCATCTTCGACAGCGCGGGGGTCTCCCCGCCGGTGTAGCGGGTGACCTGGTCGAGGGTGTCGGTGGGCACGAAGAGCCGGTCGCCGGGCTGGCCGCGCTTGCTGGAGGCGTACTCCAGCACGAGGTACTCGCGGGTGGCGCCCTGGATCGTGCGCTGCACCATCTCGACGAACCTGCCGATGCCGTGCTGCTCGTGCACGACGAAGTCGCCGGGCTGCAGGCTGAGGGGGTCCACGGCGTTGCGCCGCCGGCGCGCGGGCATGCGGCGCATGTCCTTGGTGGACTGCCCGCCCACGCCGGTGATGTCGGCCTCGGTGACCAGCGCGACCCTCAGCGCCTCGGCGACGAAGCCGTGCTCCACGCTCGCGGTGGTCACGGCCACCACGGAGGCGTCGGGGGCCTCGACGAGGTCGTCGACCAGCCGGGCGGGCACGTCCTCGCCGGAGAGCACCTCCACCAGGCGCTTGGCCGGCCCGTGCCCCTCGGTGGTGACCACGATGCGCCAGCCGCCGCCGGCCAGCTCGCGCAGGTCGGCCAGCGCCCTCTCGGTCTCGCCGCGGTAGCCGACCACGTCGCGCGCGGCCACGCGCAGCACGCGGGTGTCCTCCAGGTCGCGCAGGTCGTCGTCGGGGACCAGGGAGGTCACCGACCACCACGGCCGCCCGGTGGACCCCGCGTGCGCGCGCACCTCGGCCAGCGTCCAGAAGGAGGAGGCGCCCAGGTCGACGGGGGCCTGGCCGCCGACGGCGGCGTTCATCCAGGCCGCGTCGAGGAACTCCGCGCCGGTGGCCACGAGGTCGTGGGCGCGGGCGCGGACCTTCTCCGGCTCGGCGAGCACCACGTGGGTGCCGGCCGGCAGGACGTCCAGCAGCGGCTCCATGCCGTCCACCAGGGCGGGGGCCAGGGACTCCATGCCCTCCACCGCGATGCCCTCGGCGATCTTGGTGAGGACCTCGGCGGCCTCGGGGTGGGCATCCACCAGCGCCGCGGCCCGCGCGCGCACGTCCGGGGTCAGCAGCAGCTCGCGGCACGGCGGGGCCCACACGCCCTCCGGCTCGACCTCCAGGCTGCGCTGGTCGGCCACGGAGAAGGAGCGGACCTCGTCGACCTCGTCGCCGAAGAACTCCACGCGCAGCGGGTGCGGGCGGGTGG
>NZ_JAAALM010000369.1 GCF_009906395.1 Kineococcus indalonis | reverse complement strand
GCGGTGGCGTCGGCGACGCCACCGCCGCCCCGGCCACCGCCCGAGGGGACCAGCAGTGATCGTCAAGTACCACGCCGCCCGCGTCACCACCGCCCTGCACCGCGACGTCGAGGGCGTGCGCCGGGTGATCCTCGCCCGCACCGACGGGCTCGCCTTCCACGACGACGGCCCCGAGGCCGACCACGCCGGCGCCGGTCCCGGTGGTCGCGTGGGCGCCCGGGGCGCCGGCGGCCAGGGTGGCGACGAAGGTGCTCTTGCCCGCGCCGGACGGCCCGGTGACGACGATCTCGCAGGTGGTGCTGATCACCGGTGGCTCCTCGGCGGACGGGGTGGTTCGGGCGGCGCGGGCGCGGCGGCGGCCGCCCGGACCCGTGCGGGTCCGGGCGGGGCCGGGCGGGGCCGGGCCGGGTGCTGCCGGGCTCAGACCTCGAGGTTGCGCTCGAGGGTGGAGAGCTGGCGGCGGGCCATGGCCAGGTTGGAGGACTCCTTCTTCAGCACCAGGTACAGGAACAGCCCGTGGCCGTCGGCGGACTGCAGCAGGCGGATCAGGTGGATCTGGGTGCCCAGGGTGATGAGGATGTCCTCGATCTTCTCCTGCAGGCCCAGGCGCTGCATGGTGCGCATCTTGGCGCGCACGACGTCGGTGTTGCCGGCGGCGGCGACGTCCAGGTCGAGGGCGCCACCGCCCGCCTGGCCCAGGGACATGCCGCTCTCCCAGTCGACGAGGGCGACGGCGGTCGCGCCGTCGATCTCGAGGGCGGCCTTCAGGGTGGCGTCGACGTTGGCCATTCGGTACCTCCTCAGCGGACCGCGGGCAGCGGCGGTTCCACGGCCCGTCGTGTCCCTGTCTGGTTCGACCCCGGCGATCAGGACCTGAACGCGGGCCCGGCAGCGTTCGGGTGAACTTCGCACCGCCGCCCGCTCGACGGGCCGCGCGCGGCGGGCGCGGTTACGGTGCGGGAACCGTGCGACCAGGCGCGGCCGCCCTCGTCCCGCACCACCCGTCCCCGGAGGTCCGCAGCGTGCCGCTGCCCGCCGCTCCCGCGTCCTCGACCCTGCCCTCCGCGGACCCGTCGCCCCCACCCCCGGCGCCGGCGCCGGTGGTGGCCGCGGCGCTGCGGCGGGCGGTGGAGCTGACCGCCACGGCGCCGCTGCCGGCCTCGGGGGCCACCGCGCGGCGCTGGCACCTGCTGGCCCGGCTGGCCGCCGACGACCTGACGACCGCGCGCGTGGTGGAGGCCCACCTGGACGCCGTGGCGGTGCTCGCCGAGGCGGGCCGGGCGGTGCCGGCCGGCTCGACGTGGGGGGTGTTCGCCGCCGAGGCGCCCGGGGCGCGGCTGGAGGGCGCGCAGGGCCCGCACGGCTGGGCGCTGACCGGCACCAAGCCGTGGTGCTCGCTCGCCGGGGCCCTCAGCCACGCCCTGGTCACGGCCCACGTGCCCGGCGGCCGGCGGCTGTTCGCGGTGGGCCTGCGCCACCCGGGGGTGCGCGTGGTGCCGGGCACGTGGCACGCGCGGGGGCTGCCCGAGGTGCCCAGCGGGCCGGTGGCGTTCGCCGCGGTGCCCGCCGAGCCGGTGGGCGCGACCGGCTGGTACCTGCGCCGGCCGGGTTTCGCGCACGGCGGGATCGGCGTGGCCGCCTGCTGGTACGGCGGGGCCGTCGGGGTGGCCCGGGCGCTGCGCGCGCCGGGGCGCGAGCCGGACCAGCTGGCCCGCTGGCACGCCGGCGCGGTCGACCTGGACCTGCTGGGGGCCCGGCTGGCCCTGGACGCGGCGGCCGCGCAGGTCGACGCCGGCGCTGCGCGGGGGGCCGCGGGCGAGGTGCTGGCGCTGCGCACCCGCTCGCTGGTGGCCGCCGCCGCCGAGCGGGTGCTGGAACGGGTGGGGCACGCGCTGGGGCCGGCCCCGCTGGCGCTGGACGCGGCGCACGCCGCGCGGGTGGCGGACCTGGCGCTGTACCTGCGCCAGCACCACGCCGAGCGCGACGTGGCCGCCCTGGGCGCGGCCCTGGTCGGCGCGCCGGGCGCGACGGCCAACGGCGGGGACGGGGGGTGGCCGCGGTGAGCGCCGAGGCCGACGTGCGCGAGGACGACGCGCGCGAGGACGACGCGCGCGAGGACGACGCGCGCGCCTTCACCCACGACGGCGCGGGCACGCCCGAGGAGGCGTGGCGGCGCTGGCCCGGTCTGGGCGACCTGCCGGTGCTGGAGCTGCGGGGGCTGACGCACCTGGTGGTGGTGGCCGCCCACCCCGACGACGAGACGCTGGGGGCGGGCGGGCTGCTCGCGCGCGCCGCGGACGCCGGCGCGCGCATCGACGTGGTCGTGGCCACCGACGGGGAGGCCTCCCACCCGGGCTCCCCCACCACGACGCCGGAGCAGCTGGCGCGGGTGCGCGCGGTGGAGCTGGAGCGCGCGGTGGCGGCGCTGGCGCCCGGCGCGCGGGTGCACCGCCTGCAGCTGGGCGACGGGCGGCTGGCCGAGCCGGAGCGGGCCGGTGCCCTGCGGGAGGCGGTCGCCGCGCTGGTGCGGCCCGCCTCGTGGCTCGCCTGCCCGTGGCGCGGCGACGGCCACCCCGACCACGAGGCCGCCGCCCTCGCCGCGGCCGCGGCGGCGCGCGCGGTCGGCGCGCGGGTCCTGCAGTTCCCGGTGTGGGCGTGGCACTGGGCGCACCCCGGCGACGCGCGCGTGCCGTGGGCGCGAGCGGTGCGCCTGCCGCTGGAGGAGGAGGTGCTGCGGCGCAAGCGCTCCGCGCTGGCCGAGCACGTCTCGCAGACCGCGCCGCTGTCGCCGCGCCCGGGCGACGAGGCGCTGCTGGCGCCGGGGGTGCTGCGGCACTTCACGCGCGCGGCGGAGGTGTTCCTCACCGACGGGTCGCAGGGCGGCCCCGAGCGGGGCGACGGCGCGGGCGGCGGCGCGGCGGCGAGCCTGCCGGCGTCGTTCTTCGAGGAGTTCTACGCCGAGCACGGCGAGGACCCCTGGGGTTTCGAGGACCGCTGGTACGAGCGGCGCAAGCGGGCCCTGACGCTGGCGTCGCTGCCGCGCGAGCGCTTCCGCAGCGCGCTGGAGGTCGGGTGCAGCGGCGGGGTGTTCACCGCCGAGCTGGCCCCGCGCTGCGGGCAGCTGCTGGCGCTGGACGCGGCGGCCTCGGCGGTGCAGCGGGCGCGCGGGCGGGTGCGGGCCGCGGGGTTCGCGGAGCGGGTCGACACCCGGGTGGGCACGGTGCCGCGGGACTGGCCCGGGGGCGTCTTCGACCTGGTGGTCCTCTCCGAGGTGGCCTACTACTGCGGCCCGCGGGACCTGGCGGAGCTGGTGGCGCGGGCGGCGGGTTCCCTGGCGCACGACGGGGTGCTGGTGGCCTGCCACTGGCGGCACCTGGTGCGCGGGTACCCGCTGACCGGCGACGAGGTGCACCGGGTGCTGCGGGCCGAACCGGGCCTGCAGGTGCTGGCGGCGCACGAGGAGGAGGACTTCCTGCTGGACGTGCTGGTGCCGGCGCCGGCGGTGTCGGTGGCCCGCGCGGGCGGGCTGACCCCGTGAGCGGTCGTGCGGGCGACGCGGTGCGGCGGGTCCTGGTGGTCGTGCCCGCGCGCGACGAGGAGGCCGCGCTGCCCGGGTGCCTGGCCGCGCTGCGGCGCGCGGCGGCCGGCTGCCCGGTGCCGGTGCGCGTGGTCGTCGTCGCCGACCGCTGCTCCGACGCCCCCGCCAGGCGCGCGTGGTGCTCTCCTCGGCGGGCCGGGTGGGCGCCGCCCGCGCCGCGGGGGTGGCCGTGGCGCTGCACGAGGAGGCCGGCGCGGACGCCCGGGGCACGTGGGTGGCCTGCACCGACGCGGACTCGCGGGTGCCGGCGGGCTGGTTGCGGCACCAGGTGGCCGCGGCCACCGCCGGCGCCGACCTGCTGCTGGGCACCGTGCGGCTGGCGGGCCCGGCGTGGCGGGACGCGCAGTGGCGGGCGGCGTACGCGCGCGGGCTGGGCCCCGACGCGCGGCACCGCCACGTGCACGGGGCGAACCTGGGGGTGCGCGTCTCCGCCTACCTGGCCGCCGGTGGTTTCGCGCCGGTGGCCGCCCACGAGGACCGCCTGCTGGCGGCCGCGGTGCGCGCCCTGCCCGGTGCCCGGGTGGTGACCTCCAGCGCTTGCCC
>NZ_JAAALM010000368.1 GCF_009906395.1 Kineococcus indalonis | reverse complement strand
GGCCGGGCGCAGGCGGCGCAGCACGCGGCGCGCGTCGCCGGGGCGCAGCCGGCGCGTGCCGGTGCCCTCGGCGAAGAGCACCGGGTAGCGCTGGGCGAGCGCGGCGGTGGCGCGGTGCTGGTTGGTGGCGACGACGGCGTCCCAGTCGGCGGTGCCCAGGACCAGCACGGCGGGCGCGCTCACCGGCCCGCCGCCGCGAGGACCTGCACGACGGTGCGCAGCAGGATCTTCACGTCCAGCCACAGCGACCAGTTCTCCACGTAGTGGTTGTCGAAGCGGGCGCGCTCGTCGATGGAGGTGTCCCCGCGCAGGCCGTGCACCTGCGCCCAGCCGGTGATGCCGCAGGGCACGCGGTGGCGCCACAGGTAGTCCTCGTGCTCGCGCTCGAAGCGCTCCACGAAGTACGGCCGCTCCGGGCGCGGGCCCACCAGCGACATGTCCCCGCGCAGCACGTTCCACAGCTGCGGCAGCTCGTCCAGCGACAGCCGGCGCATCCAGCGGCCCAGCGCGCTCAGCTCCTCCTCGCCCACGCCCCAGCGCGGCACGCCGTCGCCGGCGGGCCGGTGGGGCACGGTGCGCAGCTTCAGGACCTCGAAGCGGCGCCCGCCCAGCCCCACGCGCTCCTGGCGGAAGAGCACGCCCGGACCCAGGTCGGCGCGCACGGCGGCGGCGCACAGCAGCAGCAGCGGGCTGAGCACCACCAGCCCGGCCGCGGAGGCGGTGACGTCCAGGACCCGCTTGAGCGGCCAGGACGCGGCGCGGAACGCCGGGCGGCGCAGCTGCACCAGCGGCACCCCGCGCAGCGACTCCACGAGGCGGTGCGAGCTGCTGACCTGCCAGAAGCGCGGCACGGCGAAGATCTCCACGTCCAGCCCGTGGCAGCCGCGCAGCACGTCCACCACCACGGCCTCGGGCACGTTGGAGTAGCCGATGAGGACCACGGCGGCGCGGTGCCGGCGCACCAGCTCGGGCAGCTCGGCCAGCTCGCCCAGGACGGGCACGGGCCGGAGCTCGGGGGGCAGGCGCGGGTCGTCGTCGACGAAGCCGACGGGCAGCAGGCCGTGCTCGCCGCGCTGCAGCAGCTCCACCAGCTGCGCGCCGAGGCCGCCGCAGCCCACCACCAGGGTGCGGTGGGCGACGCGGCCGCTGCGGCGCGCGCGCCGGCGCAGGACGTGGGTGCCGGTGCGGGCCAGCACGACCAGGCAGGTCTGCACGGCCACCGCCGCGACCGCGCAGCGGTCCACGCGCCCCGCGCCGAAGGCGGCCTCGGCGATGGCGCCGACGCCCACGCCGGCCAGCGCGCCGCCCAGCAGCAGCGGCAGGTCGTCCAGGACGCTGAGCTCCAGGCGCGGGCGGTACAGGCCCAGCCAGCAGTGGGCGAGCAGGACGGAGACGCCCAGCACGGCCACGGACGGCGCGCGCTGCGCGGCGGTGGCCAGCAGCACCGCCAGCACGCAGGCGGCGTCCGCGGCGAACAG
This sequence comes from Kineococcus indalonis, assembly GCF_009906395.1. Taxonomy (GTDB): domain Bacteria; phylum Actinomycetota; class Actinomycetes; order Actinomycetales; family Kineococcaceae; genus Kineococcus; species Kineococcus indalonis. Next base: position 2,680 of record NZ_JAAALM010000368.1, on the reverse strand, counting down.
CGCCAGCGGCAGCTGCGAGCGCCGTCGCCGGGTGCGGGCGCGCGGGGGCGCGCCGGGCGGCGGCTGCGGGCGCGCGCCCGTCGCCGGGTCACCGGTCAGCGTCACGTCGTTGCTCCCCGCTCGCGGTGGGCGATACCACGCGGATCGGTGGTCCCCGAGGACCTTCGACGCGTCGGCGCGTCGCCTTGAGCGCGCACCGCCCTGGTCCGCCCGGGTCCGCCCGGGTCCGCGCGGCGGCGGGGGCGTTCAGGTGGGCGGCGGCGCGACCGATGGGGGGGTGGTCACCCGCCCGCCAGCGCCCGGAAGGAGCCCGCCGCCCGATGGACCTGGTCGACTACCTGCGCGCGCTGCGCAAGAACTGGGTGCTGGTGGTGCTGTCGGTGCTGCTGGGCGCCGGTGCCGGCGCGGGCTCGTGGGCGCTGAGCGCCCCGGTGTACCGGGCGGACTGCCTGCTGTTCGTGTCGATGCACGACACCGGTGGCGCCGCCTCGCTGATGCAGGGCAGCGTCTTCACCCAGCAGCGGGTGCAGTCCTACACCGGCGTGCTCACCAGCCCGCGGGTGCTGCAGCCCGTGGTGGACGAGCTGGGCCTGGACACCACGGCCCGCGACCTGGCCGAGCACGTCGGCTCCAGCGCCCCCGTCGGCACGGTCCTCATCGAGGTGACCGTCGACGAGTCCTCCCCGGAGCTGGCCGCGCGCGTGGCGGACTCGGTGGCCGAGCACTTCGGGGAGGTCGTCAGCGAGCTGGAGCGCCCCTCGGCGGACGCCCCCAGCCCGGTGCGCGTCACCGTCCTGCGCCCGGCGGAGGTGCGCGGGGACCCCATCGCGCCGCAGCTCTCGCGCGACCTGGCGCTGGGCCTGCTGTGCGGCCTGGCCGCCGGCACGGGCCTGGCGGTGCTGCGCGAGGTGCTGGACACGACCGTGAAGACGGTGGGGACGATCACCGACCTGGGCGCCCCGGCGCTGGGCGCGACGCTGGTGGCCCCGCCCGGGGAGCGGCCGGAGCTGGTGGCGGTGCACGCCCGCACGCCGCAGTCGGAGGCGGTGCGCCAGATCCGCACGAACCTGCAGTTCGCCGACGTGGACCACCCCCCGCGCGTGGTGGTGGTGACCTCCGCGGTGCCCGGGGAGGGCAAGAGCACCACGGCGGTGAACCTGGCCCTGGCCAGCGCGGCGGCGGGGGTGCGCACGATCCTGGTGGAGGCGGACCTGCGGCTGCCCAAGGCGGCGCAGTACCTGGGCGTGGACGGCGGCGCGGGCCTGACGACGGTGCTCTCCGGGCGCGCCGACGTCGACGACGTGCTGCAGCCCTACGGCGACACCGGCCTGTCGGTGCTGGCCAGCGGCCCGGTGCCGGTGAACCCCTCGGCGCTGCTGGGCTCGCGGCACATGGCGGACCTGCTGGAGCGGCTGCGCGAGCGCGCGGACCTGGTGGTGGTGGACAGCCCGCCGCTGCTGCCGGTGGCCGACGCGGCGGTGCTGGCGCGCCAGACCGACGGCGCGATCGTCGTGGTGCGCCACGGCCGCACCACCCGCGACCACCTGACGCGGGCGCTGGAGCGGCTGCGGGCGGTGGACGCCACCGTGCTGGGCGGGGTGCTGTCGATGGTCCCGGCCCGCCGTTCGGACTTCTCGTACTCCTACGACTACGGGTACGGCTACCAGCCGGAGCCCTCCGCGGAGGCGGAGCCGTCCCTGGCGGAGCGCTGAGGCGCGCGCCGGGCGGGGGTCACCGGCAGCGCCGCCAGGACGGCGTCGACGGCGCCGGCCACGCGCAGCGCGGTGCGGCGGTGCTCCTGCTCGGGGCGGCGGTGCACGTCGGGCAGGTCGTCCTCGGCGGGGTCGGCGGTGGGCGGTCCGGCGGTGCCCAGGGCGGTGGCCACGCGGGCCAGCTCCAGCAGGGTGAAGGTGCGCGCCTGCGCGACGGGCAGCACGTCGAGGACCTCCGCGCGGTGCCGGCGCGTCATCGTCAGCACGGCGCCGGCGCCGCGCACGAGCGCCTCGTCGAGCTGGCGGGCGGCGAAGCGCGGGGGGACGGGGGCGCCGAGCCGCGCGGCGACGGCGGCGGTGACGGGGTCCACCGCGCTGCCGGCGAGGGCGCGCGTGCCGGCGCTGGCGACGCGCACGGCGGCGGCGCGGGTGCCGAAGCGCTCGGCGAGGCGCCTGCGCAGCACGGCCTCGGCGAGCGGGGAGCGGCACACGTTGGCGGTGCACACGACCAGGACCGTGAAGCCGCTCACCGCCGGGCCGCGGGCGGGTCCACGGCGCCACCCCTCACGGCGCCACCCCTCACGCCACCCCTCACGGCGCCATCTTGAGCACCTGCCGGCGCTCGCGCAGCGCGGCCAGCAGGGCGGCGGTCCCCACGTGCCGGCGGCCCTCCAGGACGGCCTGCTTGGCCGCGGAGCGGGCCGCGGCGCTGACCTCCTCGTGGCTGAGGCCGCTGGCGGTGGAGGCGACCCGGGGCCACTCCACGGCGCTGAGGTCGAAGCCGCGCAGGCGGCGCAGCACCACCTCGTGCACGACGCCGGTGCTGGGCAGGGGGTAGTCCACGAGGGTGTCGAAGCGGCGCAGCAGGCCGCGCTCGAGCACCTGGGGGCGGTTGCTGGTGGCGATCACGAGGCTGCGGGAGTCGTCCTGGGCGAGCAGGGTGGTGAAGGAGCGCAGCAGCTCGCGCC
>NZ_JAAALM010000367.1 GCF_009906395.1 Kineococcus indalonis | reverse complement strand
CCCTCGCCGGCGACGAGCCCGCCGCCGGGGGCGGCGCGCACGACCCCGCCGCCCTCGCCCTCGTGGCGGAGGCGGGCCGGGCGCTGGCCGAGACGGCGGTGGCCGCCGCCCGCGCCGCCGGGGCCGGCGAGGTGTCCTGGACGGGCGGGGCGTTCGCCTCGGCCGCGCTGCTGGCGGCGTTCCGCGCGGCGCTGGCCGCCACCGCCCCGCACCTGCGCCCCGTCGCGCCGGCGGGCTCACCGCTGGACGGCGCCGTGGCGCTGGCCCGCGCCGCGGCGGCCCGCCCGCTCAGCCCGGTGCCGGGCCTGCTGTGGACGTGAGCCCGTCCCCGCCGCTCCCGCTGCCGCTCCCGCCGCGCCCGCCGCGGCGGGGGCGTGCGGGGGCCGCGGCCTCGTGCAGGGCCGCGTAGAACGGGCGCAGCGCGTCGGCGATCCCGTGCGCGCCGGGCCCCAGGGCCACCGCGTCGAGGTCGTCGGCCGCGGTGCGCCCGGGCACCCGGGGGACCACGGCCAGCGGCGGCGGCTCGGCGGCGAGCCGGTGGAACGCCACCGGGTCGGCCGGCAGCTCCTCGGCGTCCGGGGCCTGGCCGGAGGCGGCGGTCTCCACGCGGCGCAGCAGCCCCGCCGGCGCCAGGCCGCGCAGCACCAGCAGGGCGGCGGGCTCGGCGTCGGCGTGCGCGGCCAGGGCGTGCAGCAGCGCGGTGACGTGCTCGCAGGCCCGCTCGCCGTCGTCGGGGCAGCTGCAGTCGTGGGTGAGCTCGCCGGGGCCGGGCAGCAGGTCCAGGCCGACCTCGCCGAGCAGGTCCGGCAGCACCGCCGGCACGTCGCCGGTGGCCAGCGGCGCGATGAGCAGCGGGTTCTCGACGAGGACCGCGACGACGGCGTCCGCCTCGGTGGGGCCGTGGCGGCGCACGCCGACCTCCACCAGCCACGGGCGCGGGCGCTCGCCCTGCACGCGGGCGCTGACCGCGCCGGGGCGCACGCGCAGCTCGCCCACCGCCCCGGCGGCGGCCAGGTCCGCGCCGCTGCGCCAGCGGCCGGGGTCGTGGGCGCGCTCCAGGGCGGCGGGCAGGGCGGTGAGCAGCCGGCGCGACCAGCGGGCGCCGGCCCGCACCCCGCGCGAGCCGGCGCGCGAGCCCGTGCGGGGGGTGGTGCGGGGTGTGGTGCGGCGGGGGAGGGGCACGGCTCAGTCCCCGACCGCGTCGGCGCCCAGGCGCAGCAGCTCGTGCAGCGCCTCGTCGTCCAGCTCGGTGATCCACCGCTCGCCGCCGCCGACGACGGAGCCGGCGAGCTCGCGCTTGCGGGCGATCACCTCGTCCACCTTCTCCTCCACGGTCCCGGCGCTGACGAGGGTGCGCACCTGCACGGTGCGCCGCTGGCCGATGCGGTGCGCGCGGTCGGTGGCCTGGTCCTCCACGGCGGGGTTCCACCAGCGGTCCAGGTGCACGACGTGGCTGGCGGCGGTGAGGTTCAGCCCGGTGCCGGCCGCGCGCAGCGACAGCACCAGCACCGGCGGGCCGTCGTCGCGGGCGAACTCGGCCACCAGCGCGTCGCGCCGGGCGCGGGTCAGGCCGCCGTGCAGGAACGGCACCCGCCGCCCGGTCAGCTCCGACAGGTGCGGGGCGAGCAGGTGCCCGAACTCCGCGAAGCGGGTGAAGCACAGCACCTTCTCGCCCTCGGCGAGCGCGGTGCCCACGACGCCGTCGAGCACCTCCAGCTTGCCGGAGCGGTGCCGGCCGCGGTGCAGCACGCCGGAGCCGTCGCCCAGGTAGTGCGCGGGGTGGTTGCACACCTGCGCCAGCCGGGTCAGGGCGCTGAGCACCAGGCCGCGCCGGCCGCGGTCGTCGGCGTCGGCCAGGCGGGCCAGCACCCGGTCCAGCACCGCCCGGTACAGGGCGGCCTGCTCCGGGGTCAGGTTCGCCCGCACCGTCATCTCCAGGCGCTCGGGCAGGTCCGGCGCCACCGCGGGGTCGGTCTTGAGGCGGCGCAGCACGAACGGGCGCGTCACCAGCGCCAGGCGGCGCGCGGGCGCGGTGTGGCCGAGCTTCTCCACGGGCACCGCGAAGGTGTCGCGGAAGCTCGCCGCGCTGCCCAGCAGGCCGGGGTTGGTGGCGTCGAGCACGGCGCGCAGGTCCTCCAGGCGGTTCTCCACCGGGGTGCCGGTCAGCGCCACCCGGTGCTCGGCGGGCACGGCGCGCACGGCGCGCGCGGCGCGGGTGGCGACGTTCTTGACGTGCTGGGCCTCGTCGAGGACCAGGCGCCGCCAGCGCACGGCGGCGAGGTCGGCGGCGTCGCGCACCAGCAGCCCGTAGGTGGTGACGACGAGGTCGTGGCGGGCGGCGGTGCGGGCCAGGTGCTCCCCGCGCGGGCGGTCCGGGCCGTGGTGCACGTGCACGCGCAGCCCCGGGGTGAACCGGGCGGCCTCGGCCCACCAGTTGCCCACCAGGCTCGTCGGGCACACCAGCAGGGTCGGGCGGTGCGCGCCGACCTGCCCGTCGCGGACCTGCCCGTCGCGGACCTGCCCGTCGCGGACCTGCCCGTCGCCTCCCGGCCCGCCGTCGCCCTGCCCGCCGGTGCGCTCGTGCAGCTCCAGGGCGAGCAGCTGCACGGTCTTGCCCAGGCCCATGTCGTCGGCGAGCACCGCGCCCAGGCCCAGGCGGGCCATCGCGGCCAGCCAGGCCACGCCGCGGCGCTGGTAGGGGCGCAGCTGCGCCCGCAGCCCGGGCGGGTCCGGCAGCGGCGCGACGTGCGCCTCGGCCTCGCCGGCGAGCACCTCGCCGAGCGCGCCGCGCGCGTGGACGCCGGTGACGGGGGCGGGCAGGTCGCGGTCGGCGCCCAGGCCGGTGAGCAGGTCCAGCACGGTGGCGGTGCCGCGCCCGCGCCGGCGCAGGAACAGCGCGCTGCGCCGCAGCGCCTCGCGGTCCACCTGCACCCACTCGCCGCGGAAGCGCACGAGCGGCTCGCGGGAGGCGGCCAGGGCCAGCAGCTCGGCCTCGGTGACCGGCGCGCCGCCGAGCGCGGCGCGCCACTCGAAGGCGACGAGGTCGGCCCGGCGCAGCCGCGGGTTCGTCACGGCGCCGGGCTGGGCGGCGCCGGCGTGCAGGGACAGCCCCACCGGCCGGCGCGTCCAGTGCCGCGGCAGCTGCAGGGCCACGCCGGCGGCGGCGAGCTCGGGGCCGCCGACCTCCACGAGGTCGAGGAGGTCCTCGGCGCCGACCTCCACGTCGGCGTCGCCGGCGCCGGCGAGCAGGCGCTTGAGCGGGGGGTGCGCGGCGGCGGCCCGCGCGGTGCGGGCCATGAGCAGCAGCAGGGGGTCCTCGCCGCCGCCCGGCCCCCCGGCGCCGGACTCCGCGCGCACCTGCTCCAGGGTCAGCACCAGGCTGGGGTCGTCCACGGGCCGCAGCCGCGCCTGCAGCCGCCAGCGCTCGTCCTCGCCGGGCGGCTCCAGCACGCGCAGCACGAGGTCGTAGCCGGCGTCGTCGGCGCTGCGGTGCCAGTCGCGCACCCGGTGCGCCAGGGCGCGCGGCTGCGCCCCCTCGGGCACGGCCCCGCCGGTGGCCAGGGCCCGCACCCAGGCGGCGGGCCCGGGGCCCAGGGCGGCGTCGCCCGGGCGCACGTGCGCGGTGCGGCGGCTGACGAGCAGGTCGGCGACGGCGGTGGCGACCTCCTCGACCAGCGCGGCGGCCGCCGGCGGCCCGCCGCGCGCCGGGTGCTCCTCGCAGCGCAGCACCGCGGGGGCGAGGTCGGCGAGGGTGCTGCGCCAGCGGTGGAAGCGCTTGTCGGGCAGCGGCGCCCAGCGGGCCAGCGGCTCGCCGCCGGGGTCGCCGGCGGCGGGGGCCAGGGTCGGCACGACGCTGCCGGCGTCCACGGCGGCGCGGGCCCCGCGCGCCACGTGCGCCAGCCAGCGCAGCCCGTCGCCGGCGAGCGCGGCGGCCGGGCCGGGCCCCTCGCCGAGCACCTCGGCCAGCACCTCGGGCACCGCGTCGCCGCGCAGGTCCACCACCGGCACCGCCACCGGGCGCAGCAGCACCTCCCCGCGCGGGCGCGCCAGTCGGCGCCGGGCCGGCCGGCCGCGGAGAACGTCACGACGGGCGTGCGCACCGCGGCGGCCAGGCGCCGCCCGTGCGCGTCGTCGGCGTTGACGACGGCCAGGGCGCAGCGCG
>NZ_JAAALM010000366.1 GCF_009906395.1 Kineococcus indalonis | reverse complement strand
CGCAGGTGCCCGGAGCGCTCGGCCAGCTCGCGGCGGGCGGCGCTCGGCAGGCCGTCGTCGCTGACGAGGACGTCGACGTCCTCCAGCGCGGCGATGGTGGTGAGGCCGACCACGCCCCACTTGGTGGAGTCGGCCACCACCACCACGGAGGCGGCGGCGGCCACCAGGGCGCGGCCGGTCTCGCCCTCCACGAGGTTGGGGGTGGTCAGCCCCGCGCGCGCGTCCAGGCCGTGCACGCCGAGGAAGAGGTGGTCCACGTGCAGGTCCTGCAGGCTGCGCACCGCCACCGGCCCGACGAGGGCGTCGGAGGGGGTGCGCACGCCGCCGGTGAGCAGGACGGTGCGGTCGGTGCGGGCGGGGTCGTGCAGCAGCTGCGCCGCGGGCGGGGAGTTCGTCACGACGGTCAGGCCGGGCACGTCGCGCAGGTGGCGGGCGACCTCCACGGTGGTGGTGCCCGCCGACAGCGCCACGGAGGCGCCGGGCTCGACCAGGGAGGCGGCCAGCGCGCCGATGGCGCGCTTCTGCGCGGTGCGCAGCGCCGACTTGGCCGCGAAGCCGGGTTCGGTGCTGCTGCTGGGGCGCGCGGCGCCGCCGTGGACGCGGTCGACCAGCCCGCGGCGGGACAGCTCGCCGATGTCGCGGCGCACCGTCATGTCGGAGACGCCGAGCTGCTCGACGAGGTCGGACACGCGCACGCTGCCGTGGCGGCGCACGGCGTCGAGGATCGCTTCCTGGCGGCTGCGGGCGAGCACGTCAGCGCTCCCTCCTGCTCGGTGCCGACCCGTCGAGGATGCCGCCCGCGCCGCCGGGAGTCAACACGGACGAACACGGACGAACACGTGCGGACGCCCGGAGTGTTCGGGCCTGTGCGGCGGTGGTTGACGCGGGCGTCGGGGCGGGAGAGGGTCGAGGACGTGACCCACGCACCGGACGACGCCGTTCGCACGAGGTGGTTCGAGGAGCACGCCCCCTCGCGGGGAGCGCTGCCGGCGCGCGCGTGGACGCGCACCGACGCGCCCGCCGTGCCCCTGGACGGGCGCTGGCGCTTCCGGTGCGCCGAGCGCGCCGACACCCCCGCCGACCTCGCCGACCCCGCCCTCGACGACTCCACCTGGGGCTCGATCACCGTCCCGGGCCACTGGCAGCTGCAGGGCTGGGGCGCGCCCGCCTACACCAACGTCGTCTACCCCTTCCCCGTCGAGCCGCCCCACGTGCCCGACGAGAACCCCACCGGCGACCACCGGCGCACCTTCACCCTGCCCGCCGGCTTCCTCGACGGCGCCGGCACCCGCGCCGTGCTGCGCTTCGACGGCGTGGACTCCGCGTTCACCGCCTGGGTCGACGGCGTGGAGGTCGGCCGCTCCGTGGGCAGCCGCCTGGCCGTGGAGTTCGACGTCACCGCTGCCCTGGCCGCCGGCGGGGGCGCCGCCGGCGAGCACGTCCTCGCCGTGCGGGTGCACCAGTGGTCCTCCGGCAGCTACCTGGAGGACCAGGACATGTGGTGGCTGTCGGGGATCTTCCGCGACGTCACCCTGCTGGCCCGCCCCGCCGGCGCCGCCGAGGACGTCTTCGCCCGCGCCGACTACGACGCCGCCACCGGCCGCGGCCTGCTGCGCGTGGAGGCCACCGGCGCCGACGGGGGACCCGTGGCCGCCCGGGTGCTGCTGCCCGAGCTGGGCGTGGACGCCGCCGCCGGCGAGGAGGTCGAGCTCGACGGCGTGCAGCCCTGGTCCGCGGAGGCGCCGCGCCTGTACGACGCCGAGGTCGTCGCCGCCGGCGAGCGCACCCGGCTGCGGGTGGGTTTCCGCCGCGTGGAGATCGTCGACGGGGTGTTCACCGTCAACGCCCGCCCCGTGAAGCTGCGCGGGGTGAACCGCCACGAGTTCTCCCCCGACACCGGCCGCACCCTGAGCGAGGAGGAGATGCTCGCCGACGTGCTGCTCATGAAGCGGCACAACGTCAACGCCGTGCGCACCAGCCACTACCCGCCCCACCCGCGGTTCCTGGAGCTGTGCGACGAGCACGGCCTGTGGGTGGTGCTCGAGTGCGACCTGGAGACCCACGGGTTCGTGGACCTGGGCTGGCGCGGCAACCCCAGCGACGACCCCGCCTGGCGCGAGGCGTACCTGGACCGGGTGCGCCGCACCGTCGAGCGCGACAAGAACCACCCCTCGATCGTGCTGTGGTCGCTGGGCAACGAGAGCGGCACCGGGCAGAACCTGCGCGCGATGTCCGCGTGGCTGAAGGACCGCGACCCCTCCCGCCCCGTGCACTACGAGCACGACTGGGACAGCCCCTACGTGGACGTCTACTCGCGCATGTACGCCTCCCACGAGGAGGTCGCCGCCATCGCCCAGCGCGCCGAGGAGCAGCTCGCCGACGCCGACCTCGACACCCGCCGCCGCGCGATGCCGTTCGTGCAGTGCGAGTACGCCCACGCGATGGGCAACGGCCCCGGCGGGCTGGTGGAGTACCAGGAGCTCTTCGAGTCCTCCGACCGCTGCATGGGCGGTTTCGTGTGGGAGTGGATCGACCACGGCCTGCGCCAGCGCGACGCCGCCGGGCGCGAGCGCTTCGCCTACGGCGGCGACTTCGGCGAGGAGCTGCACGACGGCAACTTCGTCGCCGACGGCCTGGTGCTGCCCGACCGCACCCCCTCGCCCGGCCTGCTCGACTACGCCGCCGTCGTCTCCCAGGTGCGCTTCACCGTCGAGGGCACCCCCGCCGGGGACCTGCTGCGGCTGACGAACCGCTACGACGTCGTGGACCTCTCCCACGTCGCACTGACCTGGAGCGTGCAGGACGAGGGCGAGCAGGTGGCCGCCGGCGCCCTGCGCACCCCCGAGCTCGGCCCGCGCGAGTCCGCGCTGCTGGAGCTGCCCGAGGAGGTGCTCGCCCTGGCGCCGGCCGCGGGGGAGCGGTGGTTCACCGTCACCGCCGCCCTGGCCGCCGGCACCTCCTGGGCGCCGGCCGGGCACGTCCTGTCCACCGGCCAGGTGCGGCTGTCCCCGCCGGCGCCCGCCGCGCGCGGCGCGGCGGTGGCCCCGGTGCGCCGCGGCGCGGACGTCCTGCTCGGCGCGGCCGTCCTGGACGCGCGCACCGGTGCGCTGCGCTCCCTGGGCGGTCTGGCCGTGCAGGAGGGGCCCGTGCTGGACCTGTGGCGCGCGCCCACCGACAACGACGCCGGCCTGCACGGCGAGGCCCTGGAGCGCACCTGGCGCCGGCTCGGCCTGGACCGGCTGCGCACCCGCACCGCCTCGGCCGTGGTGAGCGGCGAGGAGTTCGTCGTCACCACCCGCACCGCCGCCGCCGGCACCGACACCGGTTTCGTCGCCGTGCTGCGCTGGTCCGCCGACACCACCGGCGCGGTGCGGCTCGCGGTGGAGTTCGCCCCGGACCTGCCCGGCGGCCCGCTGGGCGCGCCGCTGCCGCGCCTGGGCGTGCGGCTGCGCCTGCCGCACGGCCTGCGGGAGGTGACGTGGTTCGGGCGCGGGCCGGGGGAGGCGTACGCCGACACCGGCGTCGCCACCCGCGTCGGCCGCTTCACCGCCACCGTGGAGGAGCTGCAGACGCCCTACGTGCGCCCGCAGGAGAACGGCCGCCGCGCCGACGTGCGCTGGGCGGAGCTGCGCGGCCCCGCCGGGGGGCTGCGCGTGGAGGGCGAGCCGGTGGTGGCGCTCAGCGCCCGCCGCTGGAGCACCGCCGAGCTCGACGCCGCCGCGCACACCCCGGAGCTGGCCGACTCCGGGTCGGTGCACCTGCACCTGGACGTGGCCCAGCACGGCATCGGCACCGGCTCCTGCGGGCCCGGCGCGCTGCCGCAGCACCGCCTGGAGGCCGCGCCGCGCACGTTCTCCCTGGTGCTGCGCCCGCTGGGCTGAGCGCCGCGGGCGCCCCCGGGTGCGGGGTGCCCGCGGCGGTGCTGCACTGGGGGCACCGATCGAGGAGGGGGACCACGATGAGCGCGACCGACAAGATCAAGAACGCGGCCCAGGGCGTCAGCGGCAAGGCCAAGGAGGCCGCCGGCGGCGCCGCGGGCGACGAGGAGCTGCGCGCCGAGGGCAAGGGCGACCAGACGGCCGCCGACCTCAAGCAGCGCGGCGAGCACGTCAAGGACGCCTTCAAGGGCTGAGCCGTCCCCGACGCCCCCGCACCGGCTCCGGTGCGGGGGCGTCGCCGCGCCCGGGACCCCCG
>NZ_JAAALM010000365.1 GCF_009906395.1 Kineococcus indalonis | reverse complement strand
CCGCCGGGAGGCGAGCGCTGACCCGTTCGGCCCAGCGGCGCGCGGCGCGGCGGGGCGCCGCGGCACCGGTCGCCTACGGTCGCTGCCGTGAACCGCGAGCAGCCGTCCTCCGTCCGGGCGTCCCTGCGGCGCTGCGTGCTGGCCGCGAGCGTGCTGGACGACCTGGACGTGGACCCCGACGACGACGCGGTGCACCTGCCCGGGTGCGCGCCGCTGGCGTGGTCGGAGGTGGCGCGGGCCGCCGGAGCGCTGCCCGCGCCACCCGGCGTCGACCCGAGCGGCGTCGACCCGAGCGGCAGCGCGGCCGGCACGGACCCGGCGGGTCGGGTCGTGGCCGGCGACGGCCCCGGGGCGGCCGCGCGCTGGCGGGTGCGCCAGCTGCTCCTGGCCCACCGGGAGGTGCACCGGTGCGCCGCGCGCCGGGTGGCGCTGGCGGTGCCCCGGGGTGCTCAGCGGCACCCAGGCGGGGGCTGGGCGGCCACGGCCGTGCTGGGTGGCGCGCTGGACCTGGGCCCGGGCGTGGTGGTGGCGGCGCGCGACGGGCGCGAGCGCGTGGTGCCGGTGCCGACGGCCTCGGCTCGGGCCACCGGCGGGCCGGAGGGGCTCACCGCGGCGCTGCTGGAGCACCTGGAGACCATGGGCTCCCTGGCCGCGCAGCGGCTGCAGCGCGACGACGGCGCGCGCGGCGGCGGGGTGCTGCGACCGGTGGGCGGGTGCGACGTGCCGACGCTGCTGGCGGCGGCGAGCCTGCGCGGGTACCTGGTGGCCGGCCCCGGCCGCGAGGCCGGCAGCGTGCTGCGGGCGGTGGCGGTGCCGGACCGCACGCGCGGCTGGTTCGACCTGGCGCGCGTGGACCCCGCGTTCGTGGTGGCCGCCTGGGCGGTGACCGACCTCGCCGACCGCGGGGCGCGCCGCCCGCTGCTGGTCACCCGCGAGGAGGTGGCGCCGGCCCCCGCCGCGCCGGACGTGGCGGGGGCCGTGCTGCGGCTGTGAGGGCGCCGCGGCGGGGCGGGGCTCAGGCGGCCGGGCCGCCGGTGGCGGGCTCGCGCACCGGGGCGCCGGCGCTGCGGGCCACGGACTCCACGACGGCGCGCGCGATGGCCTGCGGCGCCAGGCCCACCTCGTCGAGGATCGCCTCGCGCGAGCCGTGGTCGAGGAAGCGCTGCGGCAGGGCGAAGGTCAGCACCGGGGTGGGCACCGCGCGGTGGCGCAGCTCCTGGCCCAGCGCCCAGCCCAGGCCCCCGACCTCGCCGCAGTCCTCCACGACCGCGACGTGCTGGTGGGCGGCGGCCAGCTCCACCAGGGACTCCTCCACCGGGACCACCCAGCGCGGGTCGACCACGGTGACGCCCACGCCGTGGGCCCGCAGGCGGGCGGCCACGTCCAGGGCGCGCGGCACCAGGGAGCCGACGGCGACCAGCAGGACGTCGTCGCCCTGGGCCCACTGGGCGCCCTCGAGGACGTCGACGGTGCCGGAGCGGGCGATGGCCGGCAGGTCGGCCGGCACCTTGCCCTTGCTGAAGCGCAGCACCGTGGGGGCGTCCTCGACGGCGACGGCCTCGCGCAGCTCCTCGCGCAGCGTGGTGGCGTCGCGGGGCGCGGCCATGCGCAGGCCGGGCACCAGGCGGCAGATGCTGGCGTCCCACATGCCGTGGTGGCTGGCGCCGTCGGGGCCGGTGACGCCGGCGCGGTCCAGGACGAACGTGACGCCGGCGCGGTGCAGCGCCACGTCGAGCAGCACCTGGTCGAAGGCGCGGTTGAGGAAGGTGGCGTAGACGGCGACGACGGGGTGCAGCCCGCCGGCGGCCATGCCGGCGGCGGAGGTCACCGCGTGCTGCTCGGCGATGCCGACGTCGAAGACGCGCCCGGGGTGGGCGCGCGCGAACGGCTCCAGGCCCACGGGGATGCGCATGGCGGCGGTGACGCCCACGACGTCCTCGCGCAGGGCCGCCAGGGCGACCATCTCGTCGGCGAACACGCTGGTCCAGGAGGAGCCGGAGCTGGCCTGCGCCTCGCCGGTCTCGGGGTCGATGACGCCGACGGCGTGGAAGTGGTCGGCGTCGTCGGCCAGGGCGGGCTGGTAGCCGCGGCCCTTCTGGGTGATGGCGTGCACGATGACGGGGCCGCCGTAGGAGCGGGCGCGGCGCAGGGCGTGCTCGACGGCCTCGACGTCGTGGCCGTCGACGGGGCCGACGTACTTCAGGCCCAGGTCCTCGAAGAGCCCCTGCGGGGCGACGATGTCCTTGATGCCCTTCTTCATCCCGTGCAGGGTCTCGTAGGCCAGCCGGCCGGGGGCGCCGCCGCGCTTGAGGGACTGCTTGCCCCAGTCCAGGAGCTTCTCGTACTCCCGGGTGGTGCGCAGCGTCGCCAGGTGCGAGGCCATGCCGCCGATGGTGGGGGCGTAGGAGCGCTCGTTGTCGTTGACCACGATGATCACGGGGCGGTCGGCGGCGGCGATGTTGTTCAGCGCCTCCCAGGCCATGCCGCCGGTCAGGGCGCCGTCGCCGATGACGGCCACGACGCGCCGGTCGCGCTCGCCGCGCAGCTCGAACGCCTTGGCCAGGCCGTCGGCCCAGGACAGCGACGCGGAGGCGTGCGAGTTCTCCACGACGTCGTGCTCGCTCTCGGCGCGCGAGGGGTAGCCGGACAGCCCCCCGGCCTCGCGCAGGTGCGAGAAGTCCTGCCGGCCGGTGAGCAGCTTGTGCACGTAGCTCTGGTGGCCGGTGTCGAAGACGAGGCGGTCGCGCGGGGAGTCGAAGACCCGGTGCAGGCCGATGGTCAGCTCGACCACGCCCAGGTTGGGGCCGAGGTGGCCGCCGGTGCGGCTGACCGCGGCGACCAGGAAGTCGCGCACCTCGGCGGCCAGCTGGGGCAGCTGCTCCGGGGGCAGGTGCTTGAGGTCCTCCGGCCCCTTGATGTTCTCGAGCAGCCCCATGCGGGGTGGCCTCCTGTGCGGCGGGTTCGGTGCGGTCGGTGCGGTCGGCGTGGGTTCGTCGTCCGGGCGAGTGTAGGAGCCGGGTGCGACCTCAGCGCGGCCAACCGCCCCCTGTCGGCCCAGCCCGCACAGGACTCCCACACACCTCGTCCCCCGCGGGGCTCACAGCCGCGGGGCGGGGCGCTCGCCGAGCAGGGCGCGCTGCAGCAGGCCGACCGCGCGGGCCAGGCGCAGCAGGCGCAGCTCCTCGCGCTCCAGCACCCAGAAGACGCGCGGGGCGACCTCCGGCGGCAGGTGGGCGGCGAGGTCGCGCCGGGCGGAGGCGGTGGCGCGGCGCACGGCGTCCTGCTGGGCGGCGACGTGGTGGCCGACCAGCCACGCCAGCAGCAGCGGGTGCTGGCGCACCGGCGGGTAGCCGCGGTACTCCGGCGGCGCCTGGTCCAGCAGCCAGGCCACCGCGGTGTCCTGCCAGCGCTGCGCCCCGGGCGGGGGCACCTCGGCGGGCCAGCCGGGCGGGCCGTGGCGGGGCGCGGGCGGCTCCACGACCACCTCCCCCACCACCGCTGCGAACAGGTGTTCGAGCGTAGCGCGGGGAGCGCCTACGCCCGGTCGGGGCGCAGCAGGGTCGCGGTCACGGTGGCGGACAGGTGGCGCTGGGCGGCGCCGGCGGTCAGCCGGCCCAGCCGCACGCCGTCGGCGGCGCCCACCAGCAGCCACGTCAGCAGCGCCAGCACCCACTCGGGGTCCACCTCCACGCGGAAGTGCCCGCTCTCCTGGCCCCGGCGCACCAGCCGGCGCAGCTGCTCCTCCGTCCGCGCGCTGCGCTCCAGCAGCGAGGCCTCCACGTGCTCCTCCAGCGGTTGCAGGCCCAGCAGGCCGACCACCGGGGCCAGGCCACCCAGGGCCTGCACCACCCGCTCCAGGGCCTGCACCGGCGCGCCCTCCTCGGGGGCGGCCTCGTCCACGGCCCGCACGTACGCCCGGGCCGCGGCACCGCACAGCTCGGCGACCAGCGCGGCGCGGGAGGGGAAGCGCCGGAACAGCGTGGCCCTGCTGACCCCGGCCGCCGCCGCCAGCTCCTGCATGGAGGCCGCCGGCGCCAGCGCAAGGTGCCGCGCGGCCGCGGCGGCGACCGGGTCGGCGAAGACCCCGTCGAAGGAGGCCGGGCGCGAGGACCCGGAGGGGGCGGCGGTGCTCACCGCCCGATCGTACGCGGCTGAGACAAGTGCGTCCCAGGTGACGTGCCGTCGTCGCACGCCGGGCACGGGGACGCACTTGTCTCAGCC
>NZ_JAAALM010000364.1 GCF_009906395.1 Kineococcus indalonis | reverse complement strand
CCCCGACAGAGAAGGAGCACCGGGACCCCGTGACCGACGCCCTGTCCGCCGTGCTGGCCGCCGACACCGCCGACGCGGGCGAGACCGCCCGCACCGCGGCGGACTTCCTGCTCGACAAGCCGCTGAAGATCCTCCTGGCCCTGCTGGTGTGCTTCGTGGCCCGCTACCTGCTGCTGCGGATCATCGACCGCGTCGCCGCGGGCATCGCCTCCGGGGCCAGCCGCCTGGGCGGGCGCGGCCGGCAGAACGGCCTGCTGGAGTCCTCCCCGCTGCTGTCCGAGCGGCGCGAGCAGCGCGCCGGCACGATCGCCTCGGTGCTCAAGAGCGCCACCACGCTCGTGCTGGGCATCGCCGCCGTCATGTCCGTGCTCGACGTCCTCGGGGTGTCCATCGCCCCGTTCCTGGCCTCCGCCGGGATCGCCGGCGTCGCCATCGGCTTCGGCGCCCAGGCCCTCGTGAAGGACTTCCTGTCCGGGTTCTTCATGCTCGCCGAGGACCAGTACGGCGTCGGCGACGTCGTCGACCTCGGCGACGCCACCGGCACCGTGGAGGCCGTGGGGCTGCGGGTGACGCGGCTGCGCGACGTGCAGGGCACCGTCTGGTACGTGCGCAACGGCGAGATCCTGCGCGTCGGCAACCAGAGCCAGGGCTGGGCCCGCGCCGTCCTCGACGTGTCGGTCACCTACGGCTCCGACGTGGTGCAGGTGCAGGACATCCTGCAGCGCCTGGGCGACGCCCTCGCCGAGGAGGAGGACTGGAGGGAGCTGGTGCTGGAGCGCCCCGAGGTGTGGGGCGTGGAGCAGATGGCCGCCGACGGGATCGTGCTGCGCCTGGTGGTCAAGACCGCCCCGCTGCAGCAGTGGGCGGTGCAGCGCGAGTTGCGCCGGCGCATCAAGGCCGCGTTCGACGCCGAGGGCATCGAGTTCCCCTACCCGCAGAGCACGGTGTGGCTGCGCAACGACGAGCGCCGCGCGCCGCAGCCCCCGGCCGGCGCCGAGGACCCGGCCGCCGCGGCGGGCTCGCACCCGCCGCCGCCCAGCGAGGCGGACGTGGTGGCCGAGACCACGGCGAGCGCGGACCCGGGGTCGGTGCGGCGGGGCGTCTGAGGGGCCGGGGCGGCACCCGGGCCGACCGGCCGCACCCACCGGGTCGCGGGCCGGCGCGGCGGGGCTGACACTGGCCGCGTGTACGACGACACCCCGGCCGAGGCTCCGCTGGAGAACGCCCACGAGGTCGGGGACGGCGGGGGCCGGCTGGCGCTGGTGACCGGCGTCAGCGGCTACATCGGCGGCCGGCTGGTGCCGGAGCTGCTGGCCGCGGGGTTCCGGGTGCGGGCGGTGGCGCGCCGGCCCGAGGCGCTGCGGGACCGCCCGTGGATCGGGCGGGTGGAGGTCGTCGGGGCGGACGCCTCCGACGCCGACGCGGTCCGCGCCGCCCTGGAGGGCGTGGACGTGGCGTACTACCTGATCCACGCGATGAGCAGCGGGGCGGCGTTCTCCGCGAAGGACCGGCGCACCGCGCGCACGTTCGCGCGCGCCGCGACCGCGCAGCGGGTCGGGCGCGTGGTGTACCTGGGCGGGCTGTACCCCGAGGGCGAGGAGCTGTCCACGCACATGGAGTCGCGCCGGGAGGTCGGCGAGATCCTGCTGGACTCCCCCGTGCCGACGACGGTGCTGCGCGCCGCGGTGATCCTGGGGTCGGGCTCGGCGAGCTTCGAGATGATGCGCCACCTGACGGAGCGGCTGCCGGCGATGGTGTGCCCGAAGTGGGTGGGCAACCGCATCCAGCCCATCGCGGTGCGCGACGTGCTGCGCTACCTGGTCGGCTCGGCGGACATGCCGGCGGACGTGGACCGCGCCTTCGACATCGGCGGGCCGGACGTCCTGACGTACCTGGACATGATGCGCGGCTACGCCGAGGTCGCCGGGCTGCCCAAGCGGCACGTGCTGCCGGTGCGGGTGATGTCCCCGCGCCTGTCCAGCCACTGGGTGGGCGTCGTCACCCCGGTGCCCAAGGAGATCGCCCGGCCGCTGGTGGAGAGCATGGTGCACGAGGTCGTGTGCAAGGAGCACGACATCGCCCGGTACGTGCCCGACCCGCCGGAGGGCCTGCTCGGCTTCCGCGAGGCGGTGCACCTGGCGCTGGAGCGCATCCAGGAGGCGAACGTCACCACCCGCTGGAGCTCGGCGTCGGTGCCCGGCGCGCCGAGCGACCCGCTGCCCTCCGACCCCGACTGGGCCGGCGGGAACCTCTACGTGGACGAGCGCACCACCGTGGTCGACGCCCCCGCGCCCGTGCTGTGGCGGGTGCTGGAGGGCATCGGCGGCGACCGCGGCTGGTACTCGTGGCCGATGGCGTGGGCGCTGCGCGGGGTGGTGGACCGCGCCTCCGGCGGCCCCGGCCTGCGCCGCGGCCGGCGCGACCCGCAGCACCTCATGGTGGGCGACGCGGTGGACTGGTGGCGCGTGGAGGAGCGCGAGGAGGACCGGCTGCTGCGCCTGCGCGCCGAGATGCGCCTGCCGGGCCTGGCGTGGCTGGACCTGCGCGTGGAGAGCGACCCGGTGGGGCGCACCCTGTTCCGCCAGCGCGCGCTGTTCCACCCCAAGGGCCTGGCCGGGCAGGCGTACTGGGCCGCGATCAGCCCCTTCCACGACGTGGTGTTCGGCGGCATGCAGCGCAACGTGAAGCGGGCCGCGGAGGCGGCGGCGCGCCGGGAGCAGTCCGCGGCAGGGGCGACACTGGTGGCGTGAGCCCCGACAAGCCCCTCGTGCGCCCGCAGAACCTGCTGGGCCGCAAGCCCGCCGGACCCGACGGCGGGACGATCACCTTCTACGACGAGGTCGGCGGCCACGAGACGTTCGTGCGCCTCGTGGACGCCTTCTACGACGGCGTGGCCACCGACGAGGTGCTGCGGCCCATGTACCCCGAGGCCGACCTGGGCGCCGCCAAGGTGCGGCTGCGGATGTTCCTGGAGCAGTACTGGGGCGGTCCCACCACGTACTCCGAGCAGCGCGGGCACCCGCGCCTGCGCATGCGCCACTCCCCGTTCAAGGTGAACCCCGACGCGCGCGACCGCTGGCTGGCGCACATGCGCGTGGCCGTGGACTCCCTCGGCCTGCCGCCGGCGCAGCACGGGCTGCTGTGGGACTACCTGGAGCGCGCGGCGCACAGCATGCTCAACACGTTCGAGGACTGAGGGGGCGGGTCGGGTCCGTTCAGCCGCGCGGCACGGCCAGGCTGAGCGCGACGTCGCCGTGCGCGTCGGTCCACCAGCGCGCCAGGTCGAACCCGGCCGCGTCCAGCTCGCGCTGCACGCCCTCGCGGCGGAACTTGCTGGAGACCTCGGTGCGCAGCTCCTCGCCGGCGGCGAAGGAGACCCGCAGGTCCAGGGCGGGGACGCTCGCGGTCAGGGCGCGGCGGGCGCGCAGGCGCATCTCGATGCGCTCGTGCTCGGGCACCCACAGCGCGACGTGCTCGAAGTCGTCGGGGTCGAGGTCGGCGCCGAGCTCGCGGTCGACGACGCGCAGGACGTTCTTGTTGAACTCGGCGGTGACGCCGGCGGCGTCGTCGTAGGCGGCGAGCAGGCGCGCGGTGTCCTTGACGAGGTCGGTGCCCAGCAGGAGGGCGTCGCCGGGGGCGAGGGTCGCGGCGAGGGAGCGCAGGAACCGCGCGCGCCCGGCGGGTTCGAGGTTGCCGATGGTGGAGCCGAGGAACGCCACGAGGCGGCGGCCGCCGCGGGGCAGGTGCCCCAGGTGCTGCTCGAAGTCGCCGACGACGGCGTGCACGGCGAGGCCGGGGTGCTCGGCGGCCACGGCGGAGCCGGCTTCGGCGAGCACGACGGCGTCGACGTCGAAGGGCACGAACCGGCGCAGGGTGCCGGTGGCGGTGAGGGCGTCGAGCAGCAGGCGGGTCTTCTCGCTGGTGCCGCTGCCGAGCTCGACGAGGGTGTCGGCGCCGGTGGCGGTGGCGACCTCGCCGGCGACCTCGCTCAGCAGGGCGCGTTCGCGGCGCGTGGGGTAGTACTCGGGCTGCCGGGTGATCTCGTCGAACAGGCGGCTGCCGCGCTCGTCGTAGAACCACTTCGGGGGCAGCGTCTTGGGGCTCGCGGTCAGGCCGGCGCGCACGTCCTCGCGCAGCGCGCGCACCAGGACGTCGGGGGTGAGGTGGCGCTCCAGGAGCAGGGGCGCGGCGGCACCTGCTCTCCCACAACGGCGTCGTGGACCGCTCCACCC
>NZ_JAAALM010000363.1 GCF_009906395.1 Kineococcus indalonis | reverse complement strand
GCGCGGGCGCCGCTCCGGTCCCGGGGCCGGCCCGGCGCCCGCGCCCCGCCGCGCAGGCGCCGGCCCCGCGCCTGGCGCGCACCGTGCTGCGCGCGGTCGTGGTGCACCCGCGCTGGGGGCTGACCGGCGCCGTGCTCTTCCTGGGCATGTCGCTGCTGGGGGCGCACGGCGCGGTCACCGGCAAGCTGTGGGGCGAGGTGGTCGCGGCGGTCGCCGGCGGGCCGGCGGGCGCGCCGGGGGTGTGGCAGCTGACCGCCGCGGTGGGCGCGGCGCTGCTGGCCGGGCCGTTCGCGCTGTTCACGGCGCTGCGCCTGTACCCGTCGTGGTGGAACGCCGTGACGCTGCGGGCCCGCTGCGCGGTGCTGGCCGGGCAGACCCGCCAGCACCGCCTGCCGCGCGTGCCCGCCGGGGAGGTCACCGCCCGGTGCCTGGACTCCGAGCGCTTCGTGCTCTACGTCGACCGGTGGGTCGACGTCGCCATCGGCTGCGTCGTCGTGGTGACGACCTCGCTGCTGGCGGGCACCGCGGGCGCCGGCGGCGTCGTCGCCGCGGTCATGGCGGTCTCGGCCGTGGTCTCGGTCACCGGCGCGGGGGCCGCCGGGCGCAGCGCGACGCGCGCCGGTGACGCCCGCGCCCGCTTCGGCCGCGCCCTGGGCTCGGCCGTCGACGCCGCCCGCACGGTGAAGCTGGCCGCCGCCACGCCCGGGGTGCTGGCGCAGCTGCACGCCGTGGACCGGACCCGGGTGCACGCCTCGGTGCGCGAGTTCCGGGTGCGGGCGGTGCTGGAGGGGGTGCCCGTGGTGCTGGTCCAGCTGGCCCTGGTGGCCGTCTGGTGGCTGCACCTGCGCGGCACCTGGGACCTGGCCACCACGCTGCTGGTGTCCACCGCGGTGGCCGGCTCCTCCTACTACGGGCAGGTCGCCGGGGCCGTCGTCACCGAGGCGCCGGTGGCGCGCGAGTGGCTGCGGGCGGTCTCCGCGCTCGCCGGCCGCGCCGACGTGCTCACCCCGCCGCCCGGGGTGGACCTCGTCACCGGCACCGCGCCGGCCCCGCCGGTGCCCGCGCACCACCCGCTGCGCGAGGTGGAGCTGCGCGGGTTCACCGCCGTCCACGACGACGGCACCGTGGGCGCCGCGGACGTGGACCTGCGCGTGGCGGCGGGCGAGCTGGTGCTGGTGGCCGGCCGCGTCGGCTCGGGCAAGTCCAGCCTGCTGGCGGCGCTGGCGGGCCTGGTGGACCACGAGGGCTCGCTGCGCTGGAACGGCGAGGAGGTGCGCGACCCGCAGACCTTCCTGCGCCCGGCGCAGGTCTGCTACGTGGCGCAGGTGCCCAGGGTGCTGTCGGGCTCGTTCGCCGACAACGCGGCCCTGGACCACCCGGGCGCCGCGCGCCGGCTGGAGCGGGCGCTGGCCGACGCGCGGATGGGGCCGGACGTCGCGGCCGCCGGCGGGCCGGGCGCGCTGGTCGGCCACCGCGGGGTGCGGCTGTCGGGCGGGCAGGTGCAGCGCCTGGCGCTGGCGCGCGCGCTGGCCTCGGGCGCGGACCTGCTCGTCGCCGACGACGTCTCCTCCGCGCTGGACGCGCGCACCGAGGTGGAGCTGTGGCGGGCGCTGCGCGAGCGCGGCACCACGGTGCTGGGTTCGAGCTCGAAGCGGGCGGCGCTGGCCGCGGCCGACCGGGTCGTGGTGCTCGTGGACGGGCGCGTGGCCGCCAGCGGGCCGTGGGCGCGGCTGGAGGAGCGCTGGGGCCACCTGGCGGGCTGAGACCCCGCGGGTCGGGCCCGCGACCTCCGGTGGACCGGGGGCCAGCCGCACGGGGGAGGGCCGGGTCCGCGCCCGGGTGCGATGCTCGGTGCCGACAGCGGCACGAGCACGAGGCGCGGGAGGTTGCGGTGGGCGAGAACGGCGACGGCAGGACCGGCAGGGGGGGCGCGTCCCTGGACGCGGTGCTGCGGGAGGTGCTGCGCGGCGGCCGGCTGGACCCGGGCGCCGAGCGCCTGGCCGCGCAGGGCGTGGAGCGGCTGCGCACCTTCCTGGCCGGCGACCCCTCGGTGAACCTCGGCAAGGGCGCGCCGGGCCCCGCCGGCGGGGCGGGCGAGCGGCTGGGCGAGCAGGTCGGCGACGCGGTGGACGCCGAGGTCGTCGAGGAGGAGGCGCCCGCGGCGGAGGCCGGGCGCACGCTGCGGCACGCGATCCCGCTGCGCGGCGGCCGGCTGGCGGAGGTCCTGGTGCCCGAGCACCTCACCGCCGCCGACGCCCGCCGCATCGCCGCGGTGCTGGAGGCGCTGGCCCTGGACGAGGAGGAGGGCGCGGGGGCGTGAGCGTGCAGCGCGACGTGCAGGTCACCGGCACCGTGCGGCTGGGTCAGTTCCTCAAGCTGGCCGGCGCCGTCGGCTCCGGCGGCGAGGCGCGCGAGGTGCTCTCCGCCGGCGAGGTCACCGTGAACGGCGAGGTGGACGAGCGCCGCGGCCGGCAGCTCTCCGACGGCGACGTCGTGGAGCTGGGCGGGCAGGAGTGGCGCGTCCTGGTCGGCTGAGCGCCGCCCCGGGGGCCCCGGCGCTCAGGCGGGTGCCGGGGCGGTGAGCACGCGCACCTCGTCGCCGGCGGCGCCCGCGGTGCCGTCGACGAGGACCGCCGCGCGGGTCCAGGGGCGGTCGGCGGCCAGGAAGGGCAGTTCCGCGGCCATCCAGTCGCGCTGCAGCCGCGGGGTGGACCGCCCGGCCGCGGCGCGCGCCGCCTCGCGGCGCAGCACCTCCTCGAACGGGGTGCTCACCCACGCCGCGGCGTCCACGAGGGGCGCCAGGGCGCGCCGGGAGGAGCCGACGCCCTCCACGACGAGCACGCGCGTGCCCGCGGGGACGCGCACCGCCCCCTCGCGCCCGCGCTCGTCCCAGGCCGGCGGGCGGTAGGCGACGGCCTCGCCGCGGCGGGCCGGTGCCAGCACGCCGGTGGCCAGCAGGTCGTCCCAGTCGAAGAACGAGTGCCACCAGGCGACGTCGTCGGTGTGCACCACGCACCAGCCCGGCCGGTCCTGCGCCAGGCGGCGGGCCAGGGTGGACTTCCCGCCCGCGCTGCGCCCGTCGACGGCGAGCACGACGGGGCGTCCGGTGACCGGCCCGGCGGCGGCGAGCAGGTGCGCGCGCAGCTCCTCCAGCGGCACCGCGCGCCAGGGGCCGGAGCGGGGTTCGTCGTCGTCGGGCCGCACGCGCCGATCCTGCCCGCCGCGGTCCGCGGGGGCCAGGGCCCGCGGGCGCCGGGGCCCGCGCGCCCGGTGCCCACGGCCAGCTCCAGCGCGCGCCCGCCGCCGGCGCGGCGGGCCAGGAAGTCGACCGCGGGGTCGAGCACCTCCGGCGCGAACACCTCCGCGGAGGAGTCGTCGTAGTCGCGGGCCACCTCCGGGCCCCACACCCGCACCGCGGTCGCCTCGGCGTCGAGCACGCCCCGACGCGCCCACCGCGCCGGCGGCGCGGGCCACGGGTTTTCCGCCCGGCAGGGCCCGGGGTATGCACAGGGCCGCCGCGGGGCTACCTTTCTCGGCACCAGGACCGTGCTGTGCATGCACGGGACCTCGACGGCGAGGGAGGGGGAGGCGGTGCGCGCTCGCGACCGCGCCTACGCGCAGCTGCGCGAGGACGTCCTCGACGGCGTCCTGGCCCCCGGCGCGGTGCTCGCCGAGGTGGAGCAGTCGGTGCGCCTGGGCATGTCGCGCACCCCCGTGCGCGAGGCGTTCGCCCGGCTCGTGGCCGACGGGCTGGCCGAGCCGCTGGCCGGGCGCGGGCTGGTCGTCAGCGCCCTGTCCGCCGACGCCGTGACCGAGCTGCACGAGGTGCGCGAGCCGCTGGAGCGCCAGGCCGTGCGGCTGGCCGCCCGCCGCGGCGACCCGGCCGTCTTCGCGGCCCTGGCCCGGCGCTTCGGGCGCGCGCCGGAGCTGCTCGCGGCGGGGGAGGAGGGCCTGCGCGGGTACTACGCGCTGGTCGCCGAGTTCGACGCCGCGCTGGACGCCGCCGTCGGCAACGCCCACCTGGTGCAGGCGCTGGGGACGGTGCGCACCCACCTGGTGCGGGTGCGGCGCCTGGCCCGGCACGACGCCGCCCGGCTCGCGCAGGCCGCCGAGGAGCACCGCCTCATCGCCGAGGCGGTCGCCGCCGGGGACGCCGGGCTGGCCGCCTCCGCCGTGCGCGTGCACCTGCACCGCAGCCGCACGCAGTTCCTGGCGCACTTCGCGCCCGCCGCCGCCCCGACCTCGGCG
>NZ_JAAALM010000362.1 GCF_009906395.1 Kineococcus indalonis | reverse complement strand
AGTACGCCCTGACCCGCGGCCACCTGCACGCCCTCGCCGACCGCGCCGAGCTCTACCACTGCCTCAGCGGCAACGGCGTGCTGCTCCTGGAGACCCTCGACGGCCAGTGCCGCGCCGTCCCCCTCAGCGCCGGCCGGGCGGTGCACGTGCCCGGGCACTGGGTCCACCGCAGCGTCAACGTCGGCCGCGAGCCGCTCGTCACGCTGTTCACCTACCCGGCGGACGCCGGCCAGGACTACGACCTGATCGCCCGGGCCGGCGGCACCTCCCGGCTCGTCGTCGACGACGGCGCCGGCGGGTGGACCACGCGCCCCAACCCCCGGCACCGCGGGTACCGCGCGCGGGGTGACGCGTGAGCAGCCCCGCCGCCCCCTCCGGCGCCCCGCTGCCGGCGCCGGCCGGCGCGCCGACGCTGCACTTCATCGGCGTGAGCACCGCGCGCTCGTCGATCCGCACCGTCTTCCCGCAGTGGGCCGCGCAGCTGGGCCTGCACGACGCCCGCCTGGAGGGCATCGACCTGCCGCTGCACGCCCCGCGCGGGCACTACCGCGAGGTGGTGGACTTCATCGCGGCCGACCCGCTCAGCCTCGGTGCGCTGGTGACCACCCACAAGATCGACCTCTTCCGCGCCTGCCGCGACCAGTTCGACGTCGTCGACCCGCTGGCGGAGCTGACGGGCGAGGTCAGCTGCCTGTCCAAGCGCGGCGGCCGGCTGGTGTGCCACGCCAAGGACCCCGTCTCCTCGGGCCTGGCGCTGCAGGCGCTGCTGCCGCCGCGGCACTTCGAGCGCACCGGCGCCGAAGCCTTCCTCGTCGGGGCCGGCGGCTCGGCCGTCGCCATCAGCTGGTACCTGACGCGCCCGCACCACGGCGCGGACCGCCCCGCGCGCATCGTCGTCTCCGACCGCGACCCGCAACGGCTGCGGAGCCTGCGCGCCCTGCACGCGCACCTGGGCAGCGACGTGCCGATCGAGACCGTGCACGCCACCGGGGTCACGGACAACGACGCCGTCCTGGCCGGCCTGCGCCCCGGCGCCCTGGTCGTCAACGCCACCGGTCTGGGCAAGGACGCACCCGGCTCCCCGCTCAGCGACGCCGCCCGCTTCCCCCGCGACGCGATCGCGTGGGACCTGAACTACCGCGGCGAGCTGGTGTTCCTGCAGCAGGCGCGAGCGGCCGGCCACGTGCGGGCCGTCGACGGGTGGGTGTACTTCCTGCACGGCTGGACCCGCGTCGTCGCCGAGGTCTTCGACGTCGAGATCCCCACCGACGGGCCGCGGTTCGAGGCGCTGGAGCGCACCGCGGCCCGGGCGCGCCGGTGAGCGCCGCGCAGCGCGTGCTGATCACACCCCGCTCGCTGACCTCGGCCGGCGTGCACGAGGTGCCCGAGCTGGAGCCGCTGCGCCGGGCGGGGCTGGAACTGGTCCCCGGGCCGGCGGGCAGGGTTCCCGACGAGCAGGAGCTGACCGCCGCCCTGCCCGGGTGCGCCGGCTGGCTGGCCGGCATCGAAGCGATCACCGCGCCGGTGCTGGCCGCCGCCGACGGCCTGCGGGTCATCAGCCGCAACGGCGCCGGCACCGACAACATCGACCTGGCCGCCGCCCGGCGCGCGGGCGTCGCCGTCGAGCGCGCCGCGGGGGCCAACGCCCAGGGGGTGGCCGAGCTGGCGCTCGCGCTGACGCTGGCGGCGCTGCGCCACGTGCCGTGGTCCTCCAGCGCCGTGCACGAGGGCGGCTGGCGGCGCTGGCGGGGCCGCGAGCTGGGCGAGTGCACCGTCGGCCTGATCGGCCTCGGTGCCGTGGGCCGGCGCGCGGCGGTCGCCTTCACGGCGCTGGGCGCCACCGTCGTCGCCCACGACCCCTTCGCCGGCACCGACGTCCCCGCCGGGGTGCGCCCGGTCGCCCTGGAGGAGCTGCTGCGCAGCTGCGACGTGCTGAGCCTGCACCGCCCGCCCCCGCCCGACGGAACGCCCGTCCTGGACGCGGCGGCGCTGGCCGCGGTGCCCGCCGGTGCCGTGCTGGTCAACACCGCGCGCGCCGCCCTGGTGGACGACGAGGCGGTGCTCGCCGCCCTGACCTCCGGCGCGCTGTCGGCCTACGCGGTGGACGCCTACGACAGCGAACCGCCCGCGCCCAGCGCGCTGCTGCGCCACCCGCGCGTCATCGCCACCCCCCACGTCGGCGGGTACACCGGCGCCAGCGTCAGCCGGGCCACGCGCCACGCCGTGGAGAACCTCCTGACCCACCTGGTGCCCCGGTGACGAGCGCGGGAACACCCTCGGTGCTGGAGGTTCTCAGCGGCGGTGCACCGCCGCTGCGCCCGTCCGAGCGCAAGGTCGCCGCCGCCGTGCTCCACGAACCCGACCGCGTGCTGGGGCTGAGCATGGCGGGCCTGGCCGAGGCGGCGGGGGTCAGCGAACCCACGGTGATGCGCTTCGCCACCGCGCTGGGTTACTCCGGTTTCCAGGCCTTCAAGATCGACCTGGCCCGGGCCCTGGCGATCGGCCTGCCGGTCACCCACTCCGCCATCGCCCCCGACGACACCGTCGAGGCGGTGGCGGGCAAGATCTTCGACCACACCCTCAGCAGCCTGGACCGGGCGCGGCGCTCGCTGGACACCGCCGAACTGGCCCGTGCCGTCGAGGTGCTCCTCGCCGCCCGGGACGTGCTGTTCCTCGGCCTGGGAGCCTCGGGGATCATCGCCCAGGACGGGCTGCAGCAGGCCGTGCTGCTGGGGGTGCCGTGCGCGGCGCCCAGCGACCTGCACCAGCAGCACATGGCCGCCTCGATGGCCGGGCCGGGCACGGTGGTGGTGGCCATCTCCAACACCGGGCGCACCACCTCCGTGCTGGAGGTGACCGCCCTGGCCCGGGCGAACGGGGCCACGGTCGTCGCCGTGGTCGGCGGCCCCAGCCCGCTGCTCGACCTCGGCGACGTCGGCCTGGTCGTGCGCACCTTCGAGGACACCGACACCTTCACCCCCACGGTCAGCAGGCTCGCCGGGCTGGTGCTCGTCGACGTCCTGGCCACCTGCGTGGCGGTGCGCCGGGGTTCCGCGCACCTGCAGCGGGTGCACGAGATGAAGAGGGCCCTCTCCCGGTTCCGCGGCAGCGGCGACCCCCACCACTGAGCCCCGGACGCCCGCGGCCCCGCGGGACGGACCCCCGCAGAACCCCGTCACCGCAGAACCCCGCCGCGGTCCCGCCCCGGATCCGCGGCGGACGCCCGCTTGCACGCGGTGATCGCCGGGTTTTCACTGAGGGTGCTCGAACTCCCGACGCCGCGCCGTGCACGAGAACCGGAGCCCCCCCATGGCCAGATCCGACCACGCCGTCTCCCTGAACCTGCCCGCCGCGCTCGCCGTCGGATCCAGCCCGCTGGAACTGCCCGTGCGCCGCAACGGGCGCCGCTACGGCGTGCTCACCGTCAGCGCCCGCGGCGTGCAGTGGAACCCCTCCACCTCCCGCCCGCCGGTCAGCGTCGACTGGGAGGACCTGCCCGGTGCCCTGTCCTCGGCGGCGTCCTCGGCGGCGTCCTCGGCGTCGGCGTCGGCGGACGCCGGCGGCACCGGGAGCGCGCGCCCCGCCCGCCGCGCGGGTCACCAGACCGGCGGTGATGCGCTCGACGTACTTGGCGAGCACGTCGACCTCGAGGTTGACCAGCTCGCCGACGCCGCGCCGCCCCAGGGTGGTCAGCTGCAGGGTCGTGGGGATCAAGGAGACCTCGAACCAGGGCTCCGGGTCGTCCACCGCGCTGACGGCGGAGACCGTCAGGGAGGTGCCGTCGACGGTGACCGAGCCCTTCTCCACCACGTACCTGGCCAGCGAGGGGTCGATGCCCACCCGCACCACCTCCCACGCCTCGCCCGGCGTGCGGGCCAGCACGGTGCCGGTGCCGTCGACGTGGCCCTGCACCACGTGCCCGCCGAAGCGCGCGGAGGCGGACATGGCCCGCTCCAGGTTCACGCGCCGGCCGGGGGCCACGTCGCGCAGCGAGCTGCGGGTGAGCGTCTCCGCCATGACGTCGACGGTGAACACCGCCGGCTCGGGCTGGTCCACCACGGTCAGGCACACCCCGTCCACGGCGATGGAGGCGCCGTGCACGGCGTCGGCGGTCACCAGCGGGCCGCGCACGCTCAACCGGGCGGAGTCCGCACCGCGCTCGACGGCGACGACCTCGCCGACCTCCTCAACGATCCCGGTGAACACGGGCGGCCTCCTCGACGTGGTGGGGGTGGGACGGTCCGGTGC
>NZ_JAAALM010000361.1 GCF_009906395.1 Kineococcus indalonis | reverse complement strand
GTCCCGGAGGGGTCCCGGGGTGTCGCGGGAGCGGCGGACGGGTGGCGGGACGGTGACGGTGGTCACCGCCGCTTCCCACGGACGGGGGTCATGTGGTTAGCCTGTCCTCACCGATCGACGACGGAGGCGGCATGACGGCCACGACCGAACGCACGACCGCCCGGGCGGCGCTGCGCGCAGAGCCGCGCCCGGAGTACCGCCTCTTCGAGGTGGCGGTGGTGCGGCGCGAGCAGCTCGGCCCCAGCTTCGCCCGCCTGACCTTCTCCTCCCCCGAGCTGGGCTCCTTCGAGCCCGCCGGCTACGACCAGCGCCTGAAGGTGCTGCTGCCGCAGGTGCCCTTCGAGGCCCTGGAGGCCCCCCGCGGCGACTGGTACGCCTGGTGGCGCGCCCTGCCCGAGCCGGTGCGGCCCGTCATGCGCACCTACACGGTGCGCGCGGCGCGCCCCGCGACCGCCACCTCCCACGCCGAGGTCGACGTGGACTTCGTGCTGCACGGCGTGCACGGCGGCGCCGCGGGCCCGGCCGCCTCCTGGGCGGCGAGCGCCCGCCCCGGCGACCGGGTCGCGCTCGTGGGCTCCTGCACGCCCGGCACCGGCCGGATGTGGGGCGTGGAGTGGGCCCCGCCCGCCGAGGCCCGCACGCTGCTGCTGGCCGGCGACGAGACCGCCGTGCCCGCCGTGTGCGCGGTGCTGGAGCGGCTGCCCGCCGGGGTGCGCGCCGTGGCGGTGCTGGAGGTCCCCGACATCGCCGACGCCGTCGACATCGCCTCCGACGCCGACGTCACGGTGGAGTGGCTGCCCCGCGGCGGCGCGCGGCGCGCGCACGGCGAGCTGCTGTGCCCGCGCGTGGAGGAGATCGCCGGCCCGCTGGTCGACGAGACCTCCCGCGCCCTCGCGCTGGACTTCGAGGACGTCGACCTGGACGCCGGCATCCTGTGGGACGTGCCCGAGCGGGCCGTCGCCACCGGCCCCGAGTGCCTGTACGCCTGGCTGGCCGGCGAGGCCGGGGTCGTCAAGCGGATGCGGCGGCACCTGGTGCGCGACGTGGGGCTGCCGCGCGCCTCCGTCGCCTTCATGGGCTACTGGCGCGAGGGTCGCGCCGAGGGCGCCTGAGCGCGCCGTGACGAGGAGGACCCACAGGTGAAGAACCCCTTCCGCCGCCAGAGCAGCGGCGGCGGCCCGGCCGGGGGCGGGCGGCGCACGCGCCGCGCCGTCGTCGTGCGCACCGAGCGCGTCACGCCCGAGACGGTGCGCGTGGTGCTCGGCGGCGAGGACCTGGCCGACCTGCGCGCCGAGCACGCCGACTCCTACGTCAAGGTCGTGCTGCCGGCCCCGGGCACCGCGCTGGAGGAGCCGCTGGACGTGGCGGCGGTGCGCGCCTCGCGCCCGCGCGAGGAGTGGCCGGTGGTGCGCACCTACACCGTGCGCGCGGTCGACGCCGAGCGCGGCGAGGTGACGATCGACTTCGTGCACCACGGCGAGGAGGGCGTGGCCGGGCCGTGGGCGGCCGCCGCGCGCCCGGGCGACGTGGTGCACCTGATGGGGCCCGGCGGCGCGTACTCGCCGGACCCGGCGGCGCCGTGGCACCTGATGGTGGGCGACGCCAGCGCGCTGCCGGCCATCGCCGCGTCCCTGGAGCGGGTGCCCGCCGGCGCGCGAACCGTCGCGGTCGTGCAGGTGCACGGCCCGGCCGAGGAGCAGCCGCTGCCGTGCCCGGGCGAGCTGCGGGTGCACTGGCAGCACAGCGCCGCCCCGGACCCCGGGGGGCTGCTGGAGCTGCTGCGCTCCCTGGAGCTGCCCGCGGGCGCCCCGCACGCCTTCGTGCACGGCGAGGCCGACTGCGTGCGGGCCGTGCGCCGCTGGGTGCGCACCGACCTGGGCGTGCCGCGCGAGCTGCTGTCGGCCTCCGGGTACTGGCGCCGCGGGCGCACCGAGGACGGCTGGCGCGGCGAGAAGCAGCAGTGGAACGCCGCGGTGGAGTCCGACGACGCCGCCGTGGCCTCCCCCGCCTGAGCGGGGCGCCCCTCCCCGCGGCCGCGCCGCGGGGAGGGCTCGGGCGAGGAGGGGTCAGGCCGCCAGGAGCGCGTCGCAGACCTCCACCAGCGCGGCGCGCAGCGGGTCGGCGCGCTCGGCGAAGGCGCGCTGGGCGCGCACGTACTGCGCCTTGCCCTCGGGGGTCTCGATCGGCACCGGCTCGTGGCCCAGCGACGTCACGTCGTAGGGCGAGGCGCGCATGTCCAGCTCGCGCACGTCCCGGGCCAGCTCGAAGCAGTCCAGCAGCAGCTCCCCGGGCACCGCGGGCGAGAGCTTCATCGCCCACCGGTAGCAGTCCATCGTGGCGTGCAGGCAGCCCGGCTGCTCCTGCGCGGCCTGCTGCTCGCGGGTGGGGCGCAGCTCGTTGCGCGGCACCGCGGACGGCGTGAAGAAGCGGAACGCGTCGTAGTGGCTGCACCGGATGCGGTGCGACTCCACCACCGCGTCGGTGCCGGCGTGCCCCAGGCGCAGCGGCAGGCCCGCGTGGCGCACCTCCTCGGGGCTGCTGCGGTGCACCATCGCCCACTCGTGCAGCCCGAAGCAGCCCAGCTGGGCGGGGCGGGTGCGGGTGGCGGCGAGCACGTCGCGCGCCAGGCGCACGGTCGGCCCGCGCTGGGCGAGCAGGGAGGCGGCGTCCACCACGACCCCGCGGCCGGTGCTCGCGTAGTGCGCCCACCCCTCGCGCTCGGCGGCGTCGAGCAGCTCCACGCCGACGCCGGGGTGCCAGCGGCGCAGCCTGCCCGGCGCCCAGGAGTAGTAGGTGAAGAGGAAGTCCTCCACCGGGTGCGCCCGCCCGAGGCGGCGGCGCTCGGCCGCGGCGGCGGTCAGGGCGTGGGCGCGCTGCTCGTGCGCGTCCGCCCGCGCCGCCCACCGCGCGCGGGGCAGCTGCTCGGGCGCCGCCGGGGCCGCCGCGCCGGCGCGCTCCCCGCTCCCGGCGGGCGGGTCCTGCGTCTCCACCGGGTCCAGGGTAGCGACGCGCCCGGGACCGCCGGGCCGCTCAGCGCAGCGGTGCGGTGTCGAAGAGGACCCGGACCCGGTCGATGCGCCCGCCGCGCAGGTGCGACCGGTTCACGGTGGGCACGACGTGCCCGCCGGTGCGGGTCATGTCGTACCAGGTGATCACGTCGTCGCCCTCGGCGACCTGGCGCACCGCCTCGATGCGCTCGATCGCCGGGGCCATCGCGCGCAGCCCCTCCAGGCACTGCGCGCGCCCGCGCCAGAAGTCCAAGACCGGTTCGTGAGCGCAGCCACAGCATCGGCGTGTGGAGCTGCGGCAGCTGGAGCACTTCGTGGCGGTGGTCGACGAGGGCGGCTTCACCGCCGCGGCGGCCCGGCTGCGCGTGGCGCAGCCGGGGGTGAGCACCCGGGTGCGCAACCTGGAGCGCGAGCTGGGCCAGCCGCTGCTGGAGCGCGGCGCGCGCGGGGTGCGGCTGACGGAGGCCGGGCGCGCCGCCCTGCCGCACGCGCGGGCGGCGCTGGCGGCGGCGGCCGCGGTGCTGCCGTGCACGGCCCTGTCGGCGGCCGCGGCGGCCTCCCTGGCCGCCGACCTGCCGCCGGTCGACCTCGTGGTGGTGCTGGGGGCGCGCTCGACCGCCACCTCGTGGGTGCTGCCCGCGCTGGCGCGCGCCCGGCAGGTCGTCGTCGTGGGCGACCCGGCGCTGCCGCGCCCGCGGGACCTGCCCACCGCGGCCTCGGCGCGCCCGGGCGCCCCCGCGGGGCCCGCCGGGCCCGCCGACGGCCCGCGCGGCCTGCTCGACGACGCGGCTGGCGTGCTGCCCGCCCTGCGCCTGGAGCGCCAGCACGCCTGCCTGGACGACCGGCTGCTGGAGGGCGTCGTGGCGCCCGGCGCGCAGGACTCCCTGCCCGGCGCCGGGCCGGACCCGCGCGCGGTGCTGCGCACCTCGGCGCGGGCCGCGCGCGGCGGCGGTGCCCGGCGCCGGCCGGACGTGCTGGTCGAGCTGGTCACCGACGCGGTCGTGGACGCCCTGCGCCGCCGCCCGGCGCAGTCGGTGGGCGTGGTGGTGCCCGACGCCGAGGGCGCCGAGCTGCTCGGCGACGCCGTGCGCCGGCGCCTGGCCGACCACGGCCTGCCCGAGCGCGGCCCCGCGGGGCGCGCCGGCGAGCAGCTGCTGGTGGCGCAGCCGGCCCGCTGGACCGGCGAGCGCCGCGACCACGTCGTCGTGGTGGCCGACGCGGTGGTGGCGGGGGAGGGCCTGGGCG
>NZ_JAAALM010000360.1 GCF_009906395.1 Kineococcus indalonis | reverse complement strand
GACTTCGAGCGCGTGCACGCCCCGAGCGTACCCGCGCCGGGCCGCCGGCGCGGGTACGCTCGGGGCGTGCACGCGCTCGAAGTCTTCTTCCTCGTCCTGCTGATCGTGGTCAGCATCGTGATCGCGTGGTTCGCCGGCTTCGTGGTGTACCGCCTCTACAAGGGACAGCGCTGACCCGTGGCCGGCGCACCCGTCCCCCTGCGCACCGACACGCCGCTGCCGCTCGTCCCGCTGTCCTGGCTGCTGGGCCGCTGGGAGGGCGCCGGCGTGCTCGGGCACCCCGCCCGCGGTGAGGACACCCGCTTCGGGCAGGTCGTGGAGTTCTCCCACGACGGCCGCGACTTCCTGAGCTACACCTCCACCACCTGGGCGCTGGACGAGGGGGGGAACACCACCGACCCCCTCGACGTCGAGACCGGGTACTGGCGCCCGCAGCCCCTCGGCGCCGCGGCCCCCGCGCCCGCCGACGGCCCGCGGCCCGTGGAGCTGGAGGTCCTGCTCGCCCACCCCACCGGCGTGGTCGAGGTCCTCGTCGGGCGCGCCACCGGCCCGCGCATCGACCTCACCACCGACGTGGTGGCCCGCACCACCACCGCCCACGAGTACAGCGCCGCCACGCGCGTGTACGGGCTGGTGGAGGGCGACCTGCTGTGGGCGCTGGACGTCGCCCTGGGCGGGCACCCGATGCGCAGCTACGCCTCGGCGCGCCTGAAGCGGGTGTCCTGACGGGCGCGCCCGCCCCCCTCGCCGACGCGCTGCACGCGCGAGGGCTGCGCCTGACGCCCCAGCGCCAGCGCGTGCTGGCCGCCGTGCGCGCCCTGGGCCACGCCACGCCCGAGGACGTCCTGGCGCACCTGCGCGCCGCCGGCGGCACCCCCGCCGTGGACGCCTCCACCGTGTACCGGGCGCTGGCGCTGCTGGAGGAGCTCGGCCTCGTGGCGCGCACCGCCCTGGAGCGGCGCGCGGACTCCTTCCACCCCGCCGAGCACGGCGGGCACCTGCACCTGGTGTGCGACTCCTGCGGCGCCGTCGCCGAGGCCCCCGCGGACGCGGCCTGCGACCTGGCCGCCGACCTGCGCCGGCGCACCGGCTTCACCGCCGACGTCACCCACCTCGCGCTGCGCGGGCGCTGCGCCGCCTGCGCCCAGGACGACCCCCGGGAGGGACCGTGAGCACCCAGACCCCCGCCGCCCCCGCCGGCGCCGCGCGGCGCTCGCCGCTGCTGGACCTGCCCGGCGCCGTGGCCGCCGAGGGCCCCGACGCCGGCGTGGCCTGGCACTACGGCGACCCCGTCGCCGAGCAGCGCGCCCTCGTGCGCGGCGAGGCGTTCGTGGACCTCTCGCACCGCGGCGTGGTGCGCGTGAGCGGCCCCGACCGGCTCGGCTGGCTGAACAGCACCACCAGCCAGGCGCTGGCCGGGCTGCCCGCCGGCACCAGCACCGAGAGCCTGGTGCTCAGCCCCACCGGCCGCATCGAGCACGACCTGCACCTGCTCGACGACGGCGAGGCCACCTGGATCACCGTCGAGCCCGGCGAGCGCGGGCCGCTCGTGGCGTGGCTGCTGAAGATGCGCTTCACGCTGCGCGTGGAGGTCGAGGACCTCACGCAGGGGTGGGCCGTGCTCGGCGAGCCCAGCCGCGAGGCCGGCGACGGCGCCGGCCCCGTGTGGGTGGACCCCTGGCCGGGCCCCGTGCCCGCCAACGAGGGCGGCGCCGCCGACACCGCCAGCTACGCGGCCGTGCCCACGCCGCTGCACCCGGGCGCCGGGCGCCCCTGGCGCGAGGTGCTCGTGCCGCGCGCGGAGCTGACCGCCCGCACCGCCGGGCGCCGGCCCGCCGGCACCTGGGCGAGCGAGGCGCTGCGGGTGGAGGCCTGGCGCCCGCGCCTGGGCCTGGAGACCGACGAGCGCTCCATCCCGCACGAGCTGGACTGGCTGCGCACCGCCGTGCACCTGCACAAGGGCTGCTACCGCGGGCAGGAGACGGTGGCGAAGGTGCACAACCTGGGCCGCCCGCCGCGGCGCCTGGTGCTGCTGCACCTGGACGGCTCCTCGCACGACCTGCCCGCCCGCGGCGACGAGGTGGTGCTCGCCGAGGCGCCCGGCCGCGCGGTCGGGCGGGTGACCACCGCCGCGCGCCACCACGAGCTGGGGCCGGTGGCGCTGGCCGTCCTCAAGCGCTCCGTGCCGGTCGACGCCCCGCTGTTCGCGCTGGCCGGCTCGGCGGCCGGTGAGCAGCACCGGCCGCTGGCCGCCGCGCAGGAGGTCGTGGTCGCCCCCTGACCGGGGGCGGGGCACTATCCTCGGATTGCGCACGCACAGTGGCGCGCTGATCGCCCAGAGCGATGAGCCTGATCGGGGGAGCGGAGGCCGGCATGGACGAGGAGCACGTCAGCGGGTACCAGCAGGGCGGTCGGCGGGCGCTCGACAAGGTCCTCGCCCCGAAGTTCACGGCCGACCTGCGCGCGATCGAGCTGGTCGAGCTGCGCGAGCGCCGCTCCCTGGCCGAGCAGGAGGAGGCCGACCTCTCCTACGCCCGCCGCCTGCTGCAGGGGCGCCTGGACCTGCTCGGCGCGGAGCTGCAGTCGCGCTCGGGCGCCGACGGGGGCACGGACGTCTCGGCCGCGCGCACCGACGCCGAGCTGGTGGCCCGGCTCACCGACGTGCTGGCGGACCCGCGCCGCACCAACCACGGCATGGGCCGGCACACCACCGTGCAGCCCAGCCGCGTCGGTGAGCACCGCCGCCGCGCCGAGGCCGCCGTGGCCGACCCGCACCTGTCGGACCTGAGCGCCATGGACGACGAGCAGCTCGCCGCCGCCCGCGAGCGGCTGCTGGGCCTGGAGCGCGAGCTGTCCGGCGACCGGCACCGCGTCCAGGAGGTCATGGACGCCTGCACCGAGGAGATCACCCGCCGCTACCGCGACGGGGTGGCCTCGGTGGAGGACGCGCTGCCCGGCGCCCGCTGAACCGGCCCGCGCGCGCCGGTCAGCCGAGCGCGCGCAGCAGCGCGCGCAGGTGGGTGTCCAGCGCGGCGCGCGCGCCCTCGTCCAGGGCGGCGGTGGCGCGCCGCTCGGCCTGCAGCACCGCCGGCAGCAGGCGGTCGACCAGGTCGGTGCCCTCGCCGGTCAGCGCCAGGCGGCTGACCCGGCCGTCGCGCGGGTCCGGTGTGCGGCGCAGGTAGCCGCGCGCGGTCAGGTGCTCCAGCCGCTTGGTGGTGGCCGCTCCCGAGGCCAGGGTGGCGGCGGTGACGCCGGTGGGCGTCAGCGGCGAGCGGGCGCGGCGCAGCGCGCACAGCACGTCGAACTCCGCGCGCGTCAGGCCCTGCTCGCGCACGACCTCCTCGCCGGCCCGGCCCACCGCGGCCGCCACCATGCGCAGCCGCCCGGCGACCGCCATGGGGGCGGTGTCCAGGCCGGGGTGCACGCGGGCCCACTCGGCGCGGGCGCGGTCGACGGGGTCGGCCGCGGCGCCGTCCGCCACGTCGAGGGGCACGTCGAGGGGCACGTCGAGGGGCGCGTCGGGCGCGCCGGGCGCGCCGGGGTCCCCGGCGCCGGGGTCGGTGGTGGGCGGCACCCGGGGAGGGTAGCCCGGCGGGGGGAGCACGGCGCCCGAAGTGCTTCACAGGTGAAACACCGGTTAAGCTCTTGTCGTGCCGCCCGCCGCCCTCGCCCACCTCACCCGCTCCGCGCGCGGCTGGCGGCGCGTGGCCCCCGGGCCGCACCCCTGGCGGGCCGCCGGCGCCGCGGCCCTGTCCACCGCCGTGCCGCTGGGCGTCGTGCTCGCCGCCGGCACCCCCTCCCTCGCGGCCCCGGCCGCCTTCGGCGCCATGGCCGGCCTGTACGGGCGCGCCGAGCCGTACGCCCTGCGCTGGCGCACCCAGGCCGCCGCCGGCCTGGCCATGACCCTCGCCCTGCTCGCCGGCGCCCTCGGCGGCGCCGCCGGCCGCGCCCTGCCCGTGCACGGGTGGGCCGCCGAGGTCGTCCCCGCCCTCGCCGTCGCCGCCGTCGCCCTGCTGGCCAAGCTCGTCAGCGACGCGGTGCGCACCGGCCCGCCCGGCGGCCTGATGCCCGTCTTCGCCGCCGGCACCCTCGCCCACGTCCCCGTCGCCGGCGCGGACCTGCCCGCCCTCGCCCTCGCCGCGCTCGGCGCGGCCGCCTGGGCCGTGGCCGTCTCCTGCGCCCCCGGCCTGCTGCGGCCCGACGGCCCCGAGCGCGACGCCGTCGCCGGCGCCGTGGCGGCCGTGCTGGCGGCCG
>NZ_JAAALM010000035.1 GCF_009906395.1 Kineococcus indalonis | reverse complement strand
CCCCGGGGGCGGCCGACAAGGTCAGCCTGCTGCTGTCCTGGCTCAAGGGCGTCGGCATCGTCGGCGGCGCCGCCGGCCTCGTCATCTGCGGGATCATGATGACGATCGGCCGGCGCAACCGCTCCGCCATGGCCGCCGACGGCGCCGCGGGCATCCCGTGGGTCCTCGGCGGGGTGAGCCTGGTGTCGTTCGGGGCGGGGGTCGTCGGGGCGGTCGTGGCCTGATGGCCGCCCGCATCATCCCGCTGCGCCCACCGCGCGGCGCCCCGCTCGACCCGTACCGGACACCGGCCACCTACCAGGTCAGCGCCCCGCGGCCTCGTTCGTGGCGGCGCCGGGTCGTGGGCACCCTGGTGACCCTGGTCGCCCTCGCGGGGCTGACCGCGCTCGTCGTCGTCCTGCTGGACCGCTCCCCCGCCTCCGCGCCCGAGCCGCCCCCGGCCGTGGCGCCCACCCCGACGGCAGGGCTGACGTGGCAGCGGGTGCAGGGCGTGTACTTCCCCGTCTCGGCCACCGACGGACCGACCCGCATCGACGGGCAGCTCGTCGCCGGGTTCGCCGAGACCGACCTCGGCGCGGCTCTGGCCGCCGTGCACATCGTCTACCGCGCCAGCGCCGCTCCCGGGCCTGCGGTGTTCGGCCCCGCCCTACGAGAGCAGGTCGTCGGCCCGGGCGCTGCGGACCTGGCGCAGGCGGTGGCGGCGGAGTACGCGCAGGCCCGCGATAGCTCCGGCCTGCCCGACGGCGCCCCGCTCGGCGAGGGGACCGCCACCTTCCTCGGCTACCGCGTCGCTGACCTGCCGGGCGGCAACCGCGACGTGCAAGTGGTCGAGCGC
Organism: Kineococcus indalonis; assembly: GCF_009906395.1. GTDB lineage: Bacteria > Actinomycetota > Actinomycetes > Actinomycetales > Kineococcaceae > Kineococcus > Kineococcus indalonis. The sequence goes on along the minus strand of NZ_JAAALM010000035.1, from coordinate 14,978 downwards.
GCTCCCGACGAGAACGGCGTCGCGCAGATCTACGCCTTCGACGTCGTCCTCACCCGCGTCGACGGCGACTGGAAGGTCGTCGCCCCCGCCAGCGGCACGTGGAACACCGCGTTCAGCCGGTTGCCCGCGGTGCCGCAGGACATGGTCGCCTTCACCCCGGCCTCCCCGGACGGGGGTGCCTGATGCCGTGCGGACCCATGGACCCCCTGGCCTGCGCGGCGGGCGCCGTCGGCACCGTGGCCTCGGCCGCCGCGGGCGCCGCCACGACCACGCTGGGCAACTCGTTCGCCGACGCGATGCGCGACGGCGCGACGTGGGTCATCAAGACGACGGTCGGCTGGTGGCTGCAGGTGCCCTCGATCGACCTCGAGGGCTCCGCCGCGGTCGAGATCCGGCAGTACGTGCTGTGGTTGTCCGTCGCGGTCGCCGCGGCGGGTGTCATCTGGCAGGGGCTGCGGATGACCGTCCGTCACAACGCCGAACCGCTCCTCGACGTCGGCCGCGGCCTCGCCACGCTCGCGCTGTGGGGCAGCGTCGGGATCGTCGGCCCGGCCGCCGCGCTGCGCCTGGGTGACGCGTTCTCCGTGTGGGTGCTCGACCAGGCCGCCAGCGGCCGGATCGCCGACCGTCTCGTCCAGCTCGCCAGCCTCACCGGCGTGCAGTCCGCCGGGGCGGTCATCGTGCTCGGTCTCGTGACGATGTTCGCCGGCCTCATCCAGGCCGTCGTCATGATGTTCCGCGAGGGCGCCGTCGTCGTCCTCGCGGGTCTCCTCGTCCTCGCCGCCGCCGGCAACGTGACGAACTTCGGGCGGCCGTGGCTGGCGAAGCTGCTCGGCTGGATGCTCGCCCTCATCGCCTTCAAGCCCGTCGCCGCGCTGGTGTACGCGACCGCGCTGGCGATGACCGGCGAGAGCACCGATCCGCGCGCCGTCGTGGTGGGCCTGTCGATGATGGTGCTGAGCATCGTCGCCCTGCCCGCCCTCACCAAGCTGTTCACCTGGGCGAGCGGCAACGCCGGTGGTGGCGGCAGCCTCGCCGGAGCGCTCGGTCTCGCCGCCGCGGGGGTGCAGGCGGCGGGTGTCCTGCGCTCGCGCTCCGGCGCCGCCGCGGAGATCGACGGCGGCCCCAGCGCCGCCTCCAGGCAGGCCGCCGCCATCGCCCGCGACCTGGGCACCACGGCCACTGCCCGCGGTGGGGCGAGCGCGGGTGCGGCCGCCGCCGGCGCGGCGAGCGGTGGCGCCGCGCTGGCGGCCCACCTCGCCAAGGAGGGCGCGGGGCAGGCACGGCGTGCCGCCCGTTCCGCGGCGGCCGAGATGACCAGCCACGACGACGGAACGGACCGCAGCGCATGAGCACCACCTCCACCGCACCCGGCGCGCACCCGGGTACTGCCCGCGACAGCGGCGCGCTGCGCACCTACGGCGGCTGGCGCCGGGCCCGCGGCATCGGCCTGTTCGGCCTGGGCGCCGCTGCCACGGTCGTCGTGATGGTGGCGATCCTGGTGCCGCTGGTCGCGCTCGGCATCAGCGTGCGCAGCGGCCTCCTGCTGTGCCTGCCGTCGGCGGCCGTCATCGCCGTGACGTGCGCACGCGTGGACGGCACGCCCGTGCTGCACGTCGCGCTGCGCCGCGTGCAGTGGACGTGGGCGTCGTGGCGCGGCTACACCAGCCTGCGCGCCGGCGTCCTCGTCGAGCACCCCTGCGCATGGCAGCTGCCCGGCGCCCTGGCGCCGACGCGGCTGCTGTCCAGCGAGGACGGCCGCGGTGGCCGCTTCGGCCTCGTGCACGACACCCGCACTGGGTTCCTCACCGCTACCCTGCACTGCGCGGCCACCTCGACGTGGCTCGTCGACGGCGCCGACGCCGACGCGTGGGTGTCCAACTGGCACTCCTGGCTGGCCTCACGCGGCTTCGACCCGATGGTGCAGTGGGTCGCCGTCACCGTCGACACCGCGCCCGAGCCGGGCTCGACGCTGGCGCGCAACGTCGCCGAGCGCCTCGACGACGCGGCGCCCGCGGACGTGCGCGAGCTCATGCACGAGCTCGTCGCCGCCTCCCCGGCTGCCTCCGCCGACGTGGAGACGCGCGTGTCGATCACCTTCGACCCCGCGCGCGCCGGCACCCCCCTGACCGATCTCGCCGACGCGGCCGCGGAGGTCTCCCGCTCCCTGGCCGGGATGGAGGCGGCGCTGGCGGAGTGCGGTGTCACCGTGCTCGGCCGCGCCCGTGCCGAGGACGTCGCCGGGGCGGTGCGCGTCGCCTTCGACCCCGCCAGCCGCGGCGACGTCGAGTCCGCGCTCTCCCGCGCCGCGACGGGTGAGTCGCTGACGTGGGAGGCGGCCGGGCCCGTCGCGGCGGAGGAGGCGTGGGACCACTACCGCCACGACTCCGGGGTGTCGGTCTCCTGGGCCTGGCACGAGGCCCCGCGCCAGCAGGTCACCTCCAACGTGCTGGTGCGCCTGATGTCGCCCTCGCGCTACCCCAAGCGCGTGACGATGCTCTACCGGCCGATGTCGGCCGGCGCCGCGGCGCGGCTGCTGGAGGACCAGGTCAACGCCGCCGCGTTCCGCGAGGCGTACCGGCGCACCCAGGGCCGCGACGCCACCGCCCGCGACCAAGCCGACCACGAGCGCGCCGTCACCGCCGCGCGCGAGGAGGCCCTCGGCGCCGGCGTCGTCCTCATGAGCCTGTACGCGACCATCACCGTTCTCGACCCCGCCGACCTGCCCGCGGCCGTCGCCGACCTGGAGTCGCGCGCCGACCAGTCCAAGGTGCGGGTGCGACGCCTGTACGGCTCGCAGGCGGTGGGGTTCGCCACCACCCTGCCGGCGGGCATCTACCCGCCGCACGTCGCCGGAAGGGCCCTGCGATGAATCTCCTGAACCGCGCTTCCCGCACTACCGCCGAACAACATGTCGAACCGCAGCGCGTGGTGCCGCCGGCGTGGGGCTGGCGCACTCGCGGCGCCGGGCGCCTGGCGCACGTGACCGCCGCCTCGGAGTACCAGGCGACCACCGTGCAGGCGTGCGGGCTGTTCCCCTTCGTCGCCGGCTCGGGAGCGCCCAGCGTCGGGGTGCCGTTCGGACGGCACATGATGTGGGGCGAGGCCGTGTGCCTGGACCCCTTCGCCTGGCTCGACAGCGGCCTGGTCACCAACCGCGGCCTGACCCTGCTCGGCCAGCCGGGCACGGGGAAGTCCGCGGCGCTCAAGCGCCTCTCGCGCGGGCTCATGGCCTTCGGAGTGCGCCCACTGTTCCTCGGCGACCTCAAACCCGACTACTCCGCCGTCGTGGCCGCCGCCGGCGGGCAGGTGCTGCGCGTGGGCCGGGGCCTGGACCGCATCAACCCCCTCGATACCGGACCCCTCGGCACCGCGCTGACGCGCATGTCGGGCCAGGCCGCTGAACGGTTGCGCTTGGAGGTCCGCGGGCGGCGGCTGTCGGCGACGCTGGCGCTGTGCTCGCTGGTGCGCCGGCACGAGCGGCTCACCAACGGCGAGGAGACCGTCCTCGGCGCCGCGGTCGACCTGCTCACCGACCGCCTGCCCGTCGGTGTGGATCCCACCGTGCCGGACGTGCTGCGCGTCATCCGCGAGGCGCCCGACCGGCTCGTCGCGGCCGCGGAGGTCGACGACGAAGCCTCCTACCGGGCCGAGACGAAGGCGCTGCGCCAGACGCTGGCGCTGTTGTGCGAGGGTTCCCTCAAGGGCGTCTTCGACGGGCCCACCACCTGCCCCATCGACCTGGACAGCCCCGCGGTCAGCGTGGACATCTCGGCGGTGGCCGCCTCCGGCGACACCCTGGTGGCTGCGGCGATGCTGTCGACGTGGTCGTACGGCTTCGCCGTCATCGACGCCTCCACCGCCCTGGCCGAGGCGGGCCTGGCGCCGCGGCGGCGCTACTTCGCCGTTCTGGACGAGTTGTGGCGCGCGCTGCGCGGCGCACCCGGTCTGGTCGACCACGCCGACGCCCTGACCCGCGTCTACCGCGGCCGCGACGTCGCGCACGCGATGGCCACCCACTCCCTCGACGATCTCTCCGCGCTGCCGAGCGAGGAGGACCGCGCCAAGGCGCGCGGCTTCGTCGAGCGCAACGCCATCACCGTCCTGGCCGGCCTGCCGCCGCGGGAGCTGGAGGAGGTGACGCGCGTCGTGCCGTTGTCGGCGCAGGAGGTGCGGATGGTGTCCTCCTGGTCGGCGCCGGAGTCCTGGCAGACTGGTGCCCGCCACCCCGGCCGCGGCAAGTACCTCATCAAGACCGGCCAGCGCGTCGGCATCCCCGTCGAGCTGGAGTTCGTCGGCGACGAGGCGCACCTGTACGACACCGACCACGCCCGCCCCACTGCTGCGCCCTCCGGCGAGGTGGAGGCGTGAGCCGGCCGCTGGAGCCGCGCGGCGCGGGCCTGCCCGCCGGAACCGGCACACCGCTGCTCCTCGTCGCCGTGCTGTGGGGTGGTGTCGGCCTCGGCGGACTGGTGTGGCTGGCCGGCGGCGCCGCCAGCTGGCTGAGCGGCCACGGCTGGCAGGTCCCGCCGTTCGACACCGCCAGCGCCCGCCGCTTCCTTACCGGCGGCCCTGCCGCCCTGTGGCCTCAGGTGCCGGGCTGGCTGGTGTGGACGCTGACCGGCGCCAGTCTGGCGCTCGTCACCACCGGCGTCGCCCTGCTCGCCGCTCGCCGCGGAGCGCGCACCGGCACGGGTCTGGCCGGTCCGGCGCAGGTGCGCCACCTGCTGCCCCGCGCGGTCGCCGAACGCGCTCGCGGCTTGCGCCCCTCGCTTCCCTGCACCGGTGAGGTCGCCGCCGAAGAGACCGGCCTGGCGCTGGGCCGGCTCGGGGAGCGCGGGCCGGTGCTGCGCGCCTCGTGGGAGGACGTGCTGCTGGCGGTGATGGCGCCGCGGGCGGGCAAGACGACGTCCCTGGCGGTGCCCTCGGTGCTCGCCGCGCCGGGTGCGGTGGTCGCCACCTCGAACAAGGCCGACTTGTGGGCGGCCACCGCTGCCCTGCGCGGGACGGACACCGGTGAGCGGGTGTGGGTCTTCGACCCGCAGGCCATCACCGGTACACAGCAGGACTGGTGGTGGAACCCGCTGGCCGGGGTCAGCACCGTGGAGGAGGCCACCCGGCTGGCCGGTCACTTCCTGCAGGAGGTGCGCGGGGACAAGAGCGGCAAGGACTTCTGGACTTCCGCTGCGCATGACCTGCTCGCCGGGCTGCTGCTGGCCGCCGCGTGCTCCGGGCGTGACCTGCGCGACGTCTACGAGTGGCTCAACGACCCCGTCATCCCCACCCCGGCCGTGCTGCTGGCCCAGGCCGGCTTCCCCGCCAGCGCCGCCTCCCTGCGCGGGCGGCAGAACGGTGCACCGGAGACCCGCGACGGCGTCTACGAGACCGCCCGCACCGCCGCGCAGTGCCTGCGCGACGACGTCATCCTCGCCTGGGTGACTCCACCCGGTGACCCGCTCGACGAGCTGGACACCGCGAGCTTCGCCGGCAGCAGGCAGACGCTGTACCTGCTGTCCAAGGACGGCGCCGGCGCCGCAGCCCCCCTGGTCGCCGCCCTGACCGACCGCGTCGTGCGCAACGGGGTGCGCGCCGCCGAGCGCCGCGGCGGACGGCTGGACCCGCCGATGGTCGTCGTGCTCGACGAGGCCGCCAACGTCTGCCGCATCGCCGACCTGCCGGACCTGTACAGCCACCTCGGCTCCCGCGGCGTCGTGCCGATCACCGTGCTGCAGTCCTACCGCCAGGGCGTGCGGGTGTGGGGCGAGGCCGGCATGGACACCCTGTGGTCCGCCGCCACTATCAAGCTCCTCGGCGCCGGGCTCGACGACGCCAAGCTCGTCGAGGACGTCTCCCGTCTCATCGGCGAGCACGACGTCACGGTGCGCTCCTACTCCGACGGGGACAAGCGACGCACCACCTCCACCGCATTGCGCCGCCAGCGCATCCTGCCGCCCGACGAGTTGCGGGCCCTGCCGCGCGGCACGGCGCTGCTGCTGGCCACCGGCACCCGCGCCGCCCTGGTGCGCCTGCTGCCGTACTACCGCGGGGCGCGCAGCGGTGAGATTACGGCGGCCGCAGCTGCGGCCATCCGGCAGGTGCAGCGGGTCCGAGGTCAGGCTGAGGGGGTCACCGCGCGATGACAGCACCAAGCGGCGCCTCGGCGGAGAAGCCCGCGGATTACCGGCTCGAGGAGCTCCAAGCGCGCACCGCGCGCTTGGAGCTGCGCGTCGACGAACTCGACGCCCTCCTCCCGGTACCTGACGCTGGGACGTCCAGTGCTGACAACTCCGTCGACTACCCCGACCTCTCCGCGTGGATCCGCGACTTCTTCGCTCCCACCTTCGCCCGAGCCGTCGGCGGTGAGGCTCGCTGGTGCGCCCGGTGGGACGAACACCCTGAGGCCGTCTACCGCCTGCAGGCGCTGTGGCGAACGTGGGAAACGTCGCGACGCGACGCCCGCACCGGCACCGGCACGGCACTGTGGCTGCGCGACCACCTCGATCCCCAGCTCGCCGTCCTGCTCAGTCCACGTGGGCCCTTCGCCCAGTGCACACCCACCCGGCACGAGGCGCTGCCGCCCTTGCCGAGCGCACCCAACGAGCACTGACACGCCGCCCGCTCGATCGGCTTCGGCGAGCACGCTGATTCAGTGGCAAGCTCCGCAACGAAGCAAGGAGCGCGGCAGCTCGCATGTCGCATGGAAGTTCATATGTATGTCTTTTCCAGGAGTGACGAGAGTGCGTTCGGCCGGTGGTGCGGTGCGCGGCCCGCTGGTCATCTCCGCTGGCATTGGTATCTAACAGCTTATTTTACTATGAGTTGCGAGCCTGCCGAAGCCGTCGCAGCCTGGTTGACATGATCGATGAGGGGGTACCGGAGCGGGTCGCGGAGCTGGTGCCCGACGGGCTGTGGGAGCGTATCCAGCCGCTGTTGCCGCAGCGCCCACCGCGCCGCTTCCGTCACCCCGGGCGCCTGCCGCGCGATGACCGCTCCGCGCTGGCCGGCATCGTGCACGTGCTGATCATTGGCTGCACCTGGGGACAAGTTCCCACCGAACAGTTCGGCTGCTCGGGCATCACGTGCTGGCGCCGGCTGCGGGACTGGACCGAGGCCGGCGTCTGGCCGCGCCTGCACCAGGTCCTGCTGGAGGAGCTGCGCGCAGCAGGAATGCGGGGCCTGGAAACCGCGGTGGTGGACGGCTCGCACGTGCGGGCGTTGAAAGGGGAGCTCACACCGGCCCTTCACCAGTAGACCGCTCCCGCAGAGGATCCAAGCACCACCTGCTCACCGATGCGGGCGGCGTTCCGCTCGTCGCGGCGTTGACCGGTGGCAACCGCCACGACATCACCCAACTCCTGCCGCTCGTTGACGCTTTCCCTGTCGTGCGCGGCGTCCGCGGTCGTCCTCGCCTTCGCCCGCGCTACCTCCTGGCCGACCGCGGCTACGACTACGGCGTCTACCACCGCGCTCCACGAGAGCGCGGCATCGTGCCGCGCATCGCCCGCAAGGGTGTTGCGCACGGCTCAGGACTCGGCCGAACCCGCTGGGTGGTGGAGCGTACGTTCGTCTGGTTGCACCAGTTCAAGCGGCTGCGGATCCGCTATGAAGTCCGCGCCGATCTGCACCTGGGGCTGCTGCAGCTGGCCTGCGCACTGATCTGCTACCGCAAGTTGCCACCGTCATGGTAGAACGAAGTTTCGGATGCACTGACTCGTGAGGTCACCTTGGGCGACACCTTTCCCGCTTCCTCCAACGTGCCGCCGCTGCCGCCGCCGTCGGCGCCGGGCAGCAGCAGCCTGCGCGGGGACGAGGCCGCCGAGCAGCTGCGCACCGCGCTGGCGCGGTGGTGGGCCGTGCTGCGGGGCATGGGCAGCCCAGCGCCGGACAACGCCCGCCCGGGCCTGCCCGAAGACGAGGTGCGCCGGCGCCTGGGCGAGGTGGGCCTGATCGCCCCGGTGGAGGTGCTCACCTGGTTCGCCTGGCACGACGGCATCGAGGTCCGCCAGCGCCGGGACGGGCAGCGACCGCCCCCGTGGCCCTTCACCGACTGGGACGTCGGCCCGAACAGGCGGCCGTTCTCGCTGCGAGAGGCGCTGAGCCTGTACACCGACTTCGTCGCCCCGGGCGTGGAGGTCTACAACGACCACCCGGGGTGGCTGCCGCTCGTCGAGCGCGTCAACGGGGTGGCCGTGGTGGCCCGCTGCGGCCTGACCGGCGAGAGCGCGCCGGCGCAGCGCGTGGATGAGCCGAGCGCGGTGACCCTCTGGTACGTCGACGACGGCCTGCGCCAGCCGGCCGGATCGCTGGCGCAGGTGGTGCGCGCCTGGACGGTGCTGCTCGACGGCGGGCCGTGGGTGCCCGACCCGCACGAGCCGGGGTGGGTGGGTCCGCCGCTGAACAAGGTCTACCCCGACTGGTACCCCACCCACCTGCTGTGAGCTGCTCCCGGCGGTGAACGGCGCGCTGCTGCGAGCACCGCCGGGGTGCGCTGTGCGGCGACGTCGCCGTGCGCGTGGCTCGCGGATCACCAGGTCGACGCGCGTCAGCAGCGCCTGTGCCGGTGAGCCACCGGATCCTCGTGTCGACGGCCTCGTCCTGGCCTGCTGCTGCGCGATCGGCACGTGGCGAGCGGTCCCCTTCGGGGGCGTGTCGCACGCTCAGCGTGGCGGTGACGGTGTGGTGGGTGGCCGTGGTGGTCGCAGCGCGTCTCGAGCCATGCCCAGGCATCGGTCCCGCCGACACATCTTCGTCGACGCCTCCTGGCTGTGATGCCCCCGGCGGACCTGCAGGTCATAGTGAAACGAGTTGTTAGCTTGGCGTTTAACTCCTGCCTATAGCTGGATGGGCAAGGTCAGCGGTCGTCGAGTGGTCTTGCCGACGTCGTAGCGCGGTGCCAGGCGCTGGTTCTGAGCGCCGGGTGGGCGTCCCGGGCCGGGTCGTGTGGGTTTCGGTGCGTGGGCGGGTCGGGCGATCGTCGGGCGGAGGTTCCGAAACCCGCGGCGGACGCGGGCCGGCGTCAGCCGACCAGATCGAGAACGCGGTTCCCACGGTCGGCGCAGGTTCTCGGCCAGCGGGCGGGCCAGGCGCAGCTGCGTGTGGGCGGTGAGCACCAGCCAGGTCCAGCGGTCGGCGGCCTCGGGGGTGCGGATCTTCGGGCGAGCCCAGCCCAAGGTCTGCTTGAACATGCGGAAGGTGTGCTCGAGGTCGAAGCGGCGCAGGAACATCTGCCAGCAGGCGGTGACCTCAACGTCGTTCAGGCCCGTCGCGGAGGACCAGAGCCAGACTGGTGCGGCTTCGCGGTCGCCGGGCAGGTGCTCGACCTGCAGCCGGATCACCGTCCCTTCGATGACCGGCAGCTGTCCGTGGTGGGTCAGCCAGCTGCTGCGGTGGGTCAGGCGAGGGTGCACCCGGTCCCAGCTGGTGGCCTCGGCCAAGCCGTAGCGGCTGGTTGAGGTGGTCCTGCAGTGCGTCGGAGGGGGCCAAGTCTCAGGTCGGCGTAGAGCGAAGGCGGCGCCGTGTCGCGGCGGGCGTCCCACCCGTCCCGCCGTCTTCTGCGGTTGCGGCAGAAGGGGCAGGCGGAACACCCGGTCTGATCGCAGGCGGCCCAGCAACTGGACTGGCAGGTCGGACAGCGTGAACGCCAGTCGGGCGATGTCATAGCCGGCGTCGGCGACGATCAGCACGTCTGGGTCGCCCGGGTTCCACTGCCCGCTGACGATCAGCCGGGTCATGACGGCTCGCAGTTGCTGGGCGGTGATCGCCATTGCGTCGTCATCAGGTCCCAGCCGCACCGCGTCCAAGACCGCTGTCCACGATGACCTACCTTCCTCCAGAGCGGCGACCATTGAGTACTGCCATCCCGGGATCAGTTGCGCCGTGCTCTTGGTCCGGCCGTAGACGTGGCAGAACAGCCGGGCGGCGCTGGTGGTGGCGTCCGGGCGCAGCCAGCTGGTGACGTCGACGGCCAGTACGAGTCGGCCGCGTTCGGTGCGCGGCAACGGTAGGGCAGCCAGGTGATCGCGCAGTGTCTCGACGTCGAGGTCACCATGACCCAAGGCGTCGTACATCGCGCCGTGGCCGCGACGATGCTCGGCTACCAAGCTCAGCTCGACCAGGCTGCGCACCGCGCCGTCGGCGCACAGCAACGCCTCGGTCAGCTCGAACAGTGCATCGGTTCGAGTCCGCAGGCAAGCGAAGAAGTTTCTACGAAACCGCGACAGCACCTCACGGGTCTCGACAGCTTCAGTATCCTGGGACACACTTCACCCCGCGGCCTTGAGTTGGTCTACAGCGCCTCGACAACGCTGATGATCACCTCAAGGCCGTCTTGCTGTCCAGACCGCAGCTTCGAGTGCCCAAAGGCAGCCTGCTCGGAGGTTAAACGTCAAGGTTAGAGCCGTTGTCGCTCAAGCAGCGCGCGATGGTGATGCCGCAGTCGGCGAACCAGGCGTAGGCCCGCGCCCAGAACGCGGCCGTGGTGGAGCCCTTCTCGTCGCTGAGGATCTCGGTGAAGGCCAGGCGGGAGTGGTCATCGAGGACGGTGTGCAAGTAGGCGTAGCCGAGGGTGCGAGGCCGTGCTGCCTTGGCTGCATCACTGCCGCGGCCGAGGAGGCGCCAGCCGCCGCCGTCGGGATGACGCCGAGCTTCTTGACGTCGATGTGCACCAGATCACCTGCGGCAGCGTGCTCGTAGCGTCGAACCTCGCGGCGGATGCGCTGGCGGTCGGCCAGGTCGACGTCACACAACCGCGGCAGCCCTTCGCGGACGATGACGGCGGCGACGGTGGAGACCGCCAAGCCGAGCCTGGGGCCGATGCGGGCCGGTCCCCAGCCGCGGGTGGTGCGCAGATGCACGACCTTCTTGACCACTGCCCGCCGCGTCCGAGTCGGGCTGCGGTGCGGGCGCGAGGACCGATCGACCAGCCCGCCTTCTTCCTGGCCGCCGCCGGCGCGCAGCTCGAGGAGGCGATCGGCCCAGCGGGCGGCGGTGGGCCAGGACACTTGGAAGCGCTCAGCGGCGCGGCGGATGGGCCAGCGGTCGTCGACGATGAGCCGGGCCAGCTTCAGTCTCCCGATGGGGGTCAAGGCGGCGTTACGGTGGGGCACGAGGACCTCCGAGTGGCTTGCGTGTGGTCGCCTTCAGCAGCTCCACACTGCCCTCGCAGGTCCTCTCTTGCGTCAGCGACCTGCGGTTGCCGGCGCGTCACCAACGTCCGTGGTCAGTACATCCAGTCCGTCACGGGCGTCGGTAGCTGCGGACGCGTCCCCGAGACGCCAATCGCGCAAGCCTCTAACGTGCAGTTCATGAGCGATGACGCACTGCCACCAAATGTCGAGCCGCGGGAGATCGAGCGCAAACGGGGTGGTCGAGGGCGAGCAGTAGTACCCCCCGGCCACGTCTGCACGAGTGATCGCGGTGTTCAGCACATCATCGAAAGCCCTGACCAAGACTCTGACTTTCAGAGGATTGCCGACTGGATAACCTCCCATATAGACGTGAATGAGCTTATCGGCGACGCCATAGAAGACGCTATCTACTACGTCCTTGACGGCTGGAGGACTCATCGTTTCGACTTGCTGGACGATCGCGTTGATAGCGACGAGCGGCGTGCATTGGGCACGAAGTTGCAATATCATGTACTAGAAAACTTCAACCTTCCAAAACTCAAGCATCCCGACACGGAAGTGTGTGGCATCGGCCTCGAGATAAAAGGGACCGTCCGAGATAATTGGTCCATTCCCAAAGAGGGGCAATGCGGCATCACGTTGCTAATACGAGTCGACGTGGAACGCGGCCTCCACCGGTCATGGCTTATGCGGACCCATCGAGCCTGGCTCCGCAATGCCCCCAACAATGACGGAAAGCGAGGAGTCGCAGCAGTAGCATTAGCTCAGTACGCCCAACCTATCTACGAATGGACTTCACTTCGCCCTAATCCACTTAAAATGCTGTCTAGTGAACAATCGGCGATGGTGTTTAGCGACGCGGGCCAGGAGGTAAGGCTCGATGCCCTATTCCATGCCTTACCTAGAGTCGTCATTCAACGCGCTGTTATTCTAACCGTCTGCGCGAACCGCGCGGATCCCCTGCGCCGAGTACGAGCAACCCGTCCCCGCGCGGCTGCCCGTGGCTATGCGCTTCTATGTGGAAAGTGGGTAGCTCAACGAAAGTTGGCGAGTATTTTGGGTCACGACCTCACAGGAGCGGCTTGGGTTGCCGTGCAAAAGGAACAGCTGGCCGGACATGCAGAATTGACGACGCAAGTGCTGAAGGAGTTGAAGCAGGATGGATTCTGACGCCGAACCAACGAGTCGCCGCCCCCAAAGCTACCAGCTCAGTGTGGACGGTGTGTGCGGCACCCGACCATACGAAAGTTACCAATCCGGCAGCGAATTTTGTCAACAATTATAGATTCATACAGAAGAGACAAGTGTGTCGCAGTAAGGATAACATGAACGCGCAACCGGACCGCTCATTCACACCGCTAGGGCGATGCCGATGCTTTTGCTCAGGCTAATGATCGAGCCGGGGCGCACGACGTTGCTGGCGTCGGCCTTAAACGTGCTGGTGGACACGGCGGTCGCAGACGTCTCCCCTGCCCGTACCCGGGCGGCCTGGCCGACAGCCTTCAGGAGGTCAGTGAAAGCGTCTTTAGTCGTCGCACCGATTGTCAGCGCCGCACCGACTTTGCGAGATGCGGCGGCCGCGGCCTGCCGGTTCCCCCACCTCGTGGGGTCGCCGGCAGCCTCGTGCGCCTTTTTGGTCGACACCAGGCGACTGCGCACATCCCCGGTGTGCACGACCTCCGTGGCCTGTGCCCGAGCGTCGGCGTGGTCGGCGCAGCCGATGCCCTTGGCGTTCGCGGTCAGGCGCCGATTCAGCAGGTCCTGGACAGCCGCGAACTGGTCACCGGCGATGAGGTGCTGCATGCCCTCGCAGCGGTCGCTGGTCATACTCCTGGCGGTGGTCGTGGCGCGGCCCATCAGCTTGGCCTGGGCCGTGGCCAGCAGACGCCCTCGACGACGTACAGGTCGGTCGCTGCGTTCTGCGAACCGCCGGCGGCCCACTCCGGTGGTGGGGGCACGCATCTTCGAGCCCTTGGCGGTCGCGTCTCGGTTGAAGGACGCCTCGTGCATCACGTCGACCACCTGCCCGGCACGCTGGGGCAGGCCGGTGTTGCCGTACCGACTCGCCACCTGCTGGGCGATTTGGCGGATACGCAGCGCCTCAGCGGTCTGCTGCTACTTCCTGCGCCGCCGACGCCCCTGCCAGGAGACCACCCCGACCATGGCGAGCAGCACCGGCACCGCCATCAGCCCGCTCAGGACGAGAGTGCCCGCAGCTACGCCGCCGCCTCCCGCCGCGAGCGAGCCCCCGCCGAGCCAGGTGAGGGTGGCGCTGGTGGCGGCCACCCTGGCAAAGGTGGAGATCGAGGCGCCGGTGGAGGCAGCGGTGAAGGCGTCCACGGTGGTGAAGGCCGTCGCACCGGCATCGGCGCCAGCGATCATCCCACCGACCATGTACAGGGCGCTCAGCCGCACCCGGACGACTTCGACCTACGGTGCCGAGCCCGTAGTGGGCAGGTTGGCCAGACCATTGGCCAGCGCTAGACACCGGTATCGATCGCCCCCATGAGCGCCGCACCGCTGCTCTGCAGGACTAGCTGGTAGCGCCTCCAACGCTAAGCTGCAGCGCAGCTGCCTTGGACCGGGGACAGCGCCCGCGGATTAGGCCGCTAGGCGAATGCCCGGGGACCCGACCCGTCGGCGGCACAGCTCAGATGCCTGGTGGCTTGCTCACCGACCCACACGCCCACCCCACGAGTGGAGCCGCCGATGCCGCACCCACCGCTCGATCTCTCGCACCTGATACCCGCCTGGATCGAACGGGTCCTGCGCGATGCTGGAGATGCGGGATCGACAGTCCGTGACATCCGCGAGCACGTGTGGGCCCAGCTACCGGTGGGCATCCGCACCTCACCACTCAGCCTCGAAGTCGGCGAACGGCTGAGCAACACCCTGACCGCGATGAAGCGCAACGGTCATGTCGTGCACGAGGCACGCACCCAGATCTGGCGGTGGCGCGATTTCGACCAGCCCCGCCTGTTCTGACCGCCCGCTCACCGCACCATCCACCACTGCTTGATGATCGCACCATACGCCGGCGTCCGGGCAGTAGCAGGTCCTAATGCGGGCCGCGCCAGGGGTAGCTGCCCGTCTGGCCGACGCCTGCCTCGAGTCGACGGTGCTCGTGCTGGTGAGTCGGCCCTGGCATGAGCACACCGCCCCACGACGGCGTCGTCCCGCGAAGTGCAGTATCCGTTCGCCAGCTACGGGCCCGGCAATGCCCGAGTGCCATAGCCGATTTGTCGGCGCTGCTGGGCCTTCGGCGGCGGATGCGGAGGGTGCGATGGGCACGGGCGGCAGTGCGGCACTGCTGCCGTGACCGATGGACAGCAGCGCTCGCCTTGACCAGCCCTCTCTAGCCACCAGTTCTGGTGTTCTCGTGAAGCGTCACGGCTTTGATGCCGCTTCCTGATGAGTCAGGATGGCGATCATGCCCAAGCAGTACCCGGCCGAGGTCAAGGACCGAGCGGTGCGGATGGTCCTCGATCACCAGGGCGACTACCCCTCGCTGCGCGCGGCGTGCGTGGCGATCGGTGAGCGCCTCGGGATCTCGCGCGCCAGCCTGCAGCGCTGGGTGGCTCAGGCCCAGGTCGACACCGGTGCCAAGCCGGGGCTGAGCAGCGCCGAGGCGGAGGAGATCAAGGCGCTGAAGGCCGAGAACAAGCGCCTGCGCGAGGCCAACGAAATCTTGCGCTCAGCCTCGATTTTCTTCGCGCGGGAGCTCGACCCGCGCCAGCACTGATCGTCCGCTTCGTCGACGAGATGAGAGTCAAGGGCTTCGCGGTCGAGTCGATCTGCGCCGTGCTCACCGAGCAGGGGCTCCAGGTCGCCGCGAGGACCTACCGTGCTTGG
>NZ_JAAALM010000359.1 GCF_009906395.1 Kineococcus indalonis | reverse complement strand
ACCCGGGCCCGAGCGCTGCGGGGCCGCGCACGCTGGCCGCCGGGGACGCCCCGGCCGTGGCGCGGCGCCCGCGCGGGGCCGCGGGCGTCGTCGAGGGCGGCGCCGTGAGCGTGGCCGCGCCGTGGACCGGCGGCCCGGCGGTCACCCCGAAGGTGGGGCGGCTGTACTTCACCCAGGGCGGCCTGCCCTACGAGTGCTCCGCCAGCAGCGTGCGCGCGGGCAACGAGAGCGTCCTGATCACGGCCGGGCACTGCCTGACGGAGCAGGGCCGCACCTCCAGCAACGTCATCTTCGTGCCGGGGCTGGCGGGGCCCTCGGAGCCGTTCGGCCGCTGGAGCGCCACGCGCACCTTCACCACCCAGCAGTGGCGCGACGGCGACCAGGACACCGCCGCGGCCCTGAACTTCGACGTCGGCTTCGTCGTCGTGGGCGAGCAGGCCGGCACCACGCTCGCCGACCGCGTCGGCGCCTTCGACCTCGGCTTCGACGCCCCGCTGGACCGGGTGACGGTCTTCGGGTACCCGGCCGCCAGCCGCACCGGCGACGGCGACACGCTGCAGCACTGCACCGGGCTGCGCTTCCCCGACGACGGCGGCACCACCGACCAGGGCACCCTGTGCGACATGGGCGGCGGCTCCAGCGGCGGGCCGTGGCTCTCGCGCTTCGACCCCGCCGCCGGCACCGGCGTGGTGACCTCGGTGGTCAGCTTCAGCTACGGCCGGGCCCCGGACCGCCTCTACGGCCCGCGCCTGGGCAGCGCGGTGCGCGCGGTGTACGAGCGGGCCGCCGCCGCCGTCTGAGCGCCGGCGCCGGCGGGGTCCGCCGGCGCCGGGCCCCGTTCACAGGGGGAAGCCGACGTACTTGGTCTCCAGGTACTCCTCGATGCCCTCGGCGCCGCCCTCGCGGCCGAAGCCGGAGGCCTTCACCCCGCCGAAGGGGGCGGCCGCGTTGGAGACCACCCCGGCGTTGAGCCCGACCATGCCCGTCTCCAGCGCCTCGGCCACCCGCACCCCGCGCGAGAAGCCCTCGGTGAAGACGTAGCCGACCAGGCCGTACTCGGTGTCGTTGGCCAGCGCCACGCCCTCCTCCTCGGTGTCGAAGGTGACCACCGGGGCGACGGGGCCGAAGGTCTCCTCCGTCAGCAGCCGTGCACCGGCCGGCACGGACTCCAGGACGGTGGGGGCGTAGAAGTAGCCGCGCTCGCCCACCCCGCCGCCGCCGGTGAGGACCCTCGCGCCGGCGTGCACCGCCTCCTCCACCCGCCGCGCCACGCCCTCGCGGGCGCGGGCGTCGATGAGCGGGCCGACGTCCACGCCGTCCTCGGTGCCGCGCCCCACGCTCAGGGCGCCCATCCGTTCGGCCAGGCGGCGGGAGAACTCCGCGGCCGCGCCGCGCTGGACGTAGAAGCGGTTCGCGGCGGTGCACGCCTCGCCCATGTTGCGCATCTTCGCCGTCACCGCGCCCTCGACCGCGACGTCGAGGTCGGCGTCGTCGAAGACGAGGAACGGCGCGTTGCCGCCCAGCTCCATGCTCAGGCGCAGCAGCTGCTGGGCGGACTGCGCCACGAGCGTGCGCCCGACGGCGGTGGAGCCGGTGAAGGTGAGCTTGCGCAGCCGCGGATCGCGCACCAGCGGCTCCACCACCTCGGCGGTGGAGGTGGTGGTGACGACGTTGAGCACGCCGGCGGGCACGCCGGCCTCGGCCAGCACCTGCGCCAGCAGCAGCATGGTCAGCGGGGTCTGGGTGGCGGGCTTGACCACCACGGTGCACCCGGCGGCCAGCGCCGGGCCGATCTTGCGGGTGCCCATGGCCAGCGGGAAGTTCCACGGCGTGATGGCCAGGGTGGGACCCACCGGCTGCTTCATCGTCAGCAGCCGGGAGCCGCCCGCGGGGTTGGCCGCGTAGCGCCCGGAGATCCGCGAGGCCTCCTCGGAGAACCAGCGCAGGAACTCCGCGCCGTAGGCGACCTCCCCGCGCGCCTGGTCCAGGGGCTTGCCCATCTCCAGGGTCATCAGCAGCGCGAAGTCCTCCGCGCGCGCGGTGACGGCCTCGAACGCGCGGCGCAGCACCTCGGCCCGCTCGCGCGCCGGGGTGCGGGCCCAGCCGTGCCGGGCGGCCACCGCGGCGTCCAGCGCGGCGCGGCCGTCGGCCACGCTCGCGTCGGCCACGTGCGTGAGCACCTCGCCGGTGGCGGGGTCCTCCACCGCGACGGTGCGCCCGCCGGACGCCTCGCGCCAGGTGCCGCCGGTGAACAGGCCGGTGGGCACCGAGGCCACCAGCTCCCGCTCGCGCCGCGCACCGCCCGCCGCGCCCGTCGTCCCCGTGGTGCCCGTCGTCCCCGTGGTGCCCGTCGTCCCCGTGGTGCCCGTCGTCCCCGTGGTGCCCGTCGTCCCCGTGGTGCCCGTCGTCCCCGTGGTGCCCGTCGTGCCCGTCATGCGTCCTCCCCGCTCGTCCAGCCCGTCCGACACGTCCAGCCCGTCCGACACGTCCAGCGCGCCGCGCTCGCCGCGCGCGCCCGGTGCGCGCTCAGTCCACGTCCTGGTCGTCGCCGCCGGCGGCGCGCACCGCGCCGTCCGCGCCAGCGGTGCCGCCGGTGCCCGCCCGCGCCGGCAGGGCGGCGAACACCTCGTCCAGGACGTCGAAGGCCTCCTCCAGCAGCTCCTCGCCGATGACCAGCGGCGGCAGGAAGCGCAGCACGTTGCCGTACGTGCCGCACGTCAGGACGACCACGCCGCGCTGCGCGGCCTCGCGCGCCACGGCCGCGGCCAGGGCGGCGTCCGGCTCGCGGGTGCCCGGGCGCACCAGCTCGGCCGCCATCATCGCGCCGCGCCCGCGCACGTCGCCCACGCGCGCGTCGCGCGCGGCCAGGCGCCGCAGCCGCCCGCCGACGACCTCCTCGATGCGCCGGGCCCGCTGCAGCAGGTCGCCCTCGCGCACCGCGCGCAGGGCTCCGATCGCGGCGGCGCACGCGGCGGCGCTGCCGCCGTAGGTGCCGCCCAGGCCGCCGGTCACCGGCGCGTCCATGATCTCCGCGCGGCCGGTGACCGCGGACAGCGGCAGCCCGCCGGCGATGCCCTTGGCGGTGGTCACCAGGTCCGGCACGACGCCCTCGTGCTCGCAGGCGAACATCGCGCCGGTGCGCGCGAAGCCGGTCTGCACCTCGTCGGCGACGAGGACCACGCCGTTCGCGCGGGTCCACTCCGCCAGCGCCGGCAGGAAGCCGGGCGCGGGCACGATGAAGCCGCCCTCGCCCTGGATCGGCTCGATCACCACCGCCGCGAGGTTGACCGCGCCGACCTGCTTCTCGATGACCTCGATCGCGCGGCGGGCCGCGGCGGGGCCGTCGACGGGGCGGCCGTCGGCGTCGGCGCCGTCGCGGAACGGGTAGGACAACGGCGCCCGGTACACCTCGGGCGCGAAGGGGCCGAAGCCGCTCTTGTAGGGGGCGCTCTTGGCGGTCATCGCCATCGTGAGGTTCGTGCGGCCGTGGTAGGCGTGGTCGAAGACGACGACGGCCTGCCGGCCGGTGTGCGCGCGGGCGATCTTCACCGCGTTCTCGACGGCCTCGGCGCCGGAGGTGAACAGCGCGGTCCTCTTCGCGTGCTCACCCGGCGTCAGCTCGTTGAGGGTCTCGGCGACCTGCACGTACGCCTCGTACGGCGTGATCATGAAGCAGGTGTGGGTGAAGCGGGCGACCTGCTCGGTGACGGCCTCGACGACCTGCGGGGCGGCGTTGCCCACCGTCGTCACGGCGATGCCGGAGCCGAGGTCGATGAAGGAGTTGCCGTCGACGTCCACGAGCACGCCGCCGCCGGCGGCCGCGGCGTAGAAGGGCGTGGAGGAGCCGACGGCGGCGGAGACCGCCGCGGCGCGGCGCGCGGCCAGCTCGCGCGAGCGCGG
This sequence comes from Kineococcus indalonis, assembly GCF_009906395.1. Lineage (GTDB taxonomy): Bacteria > Actinomycetota > Actinomycetes > Actinomycetales > Kineococcaceae > Kineococcus > Kineococcus indalonis. The sequence goes on along the minus strand of NZ_JAAALM010000359.1, from coordinate 360 downwards.
ACCGGGCACCTCGGTGACCAGCCGTCGCTCCTGGGGCAGGGCGGGTCCGCCGGTGGCGGGCAGGGTCTGGGTCACGGCGGCGCTCCTGTTCGACGGGCTGGTGCACCGGGGCCGCGACGGCACCGGCACCCCGGACGCTAGGCACCCGCCCGCCCGCTGTCGATGTCCACCGTGCACAACCGAGGGCCCCGCCGTGTGCGAAGGTGTCGCGGTGGTGACGGTCGCGGACCTGCTGGCGCGCACGGAGCTGGGCCTGCGGGTCGTGGCGGGCGGCACCGCGGCCGCGCTGCGCTGGGTCGCCACCAGTGAGCTGGAGGACCCCGCCGCCTTCCTGGAGGGCTGGGTCCTCCAGCTCACTGG